>JAUSMU010000480.1 GCA_030645995.1 Gammaproteobacteria bacterium
GCGGGGTACTGTGCCAGTACCCGTGCCGCCACCTCGGCAACACTGGCGGCTCCAGAGGGCGGAACCGTGGCCACGGCACGTTCGAGTGCGGGACTGAGAGACAGCACCGCCCCGCTCGTGGCCAGTACGATCAGAAACAGCGCTGCGAACAGGCCGGGCAGAGAATGCAGACGACGGAGCATCACCGTCCTCCCTGAGGGTGGTTACCGGTGGTTTTACAGTGTCACGGTCAGCGACTTCACATAGCCCTTGCCGACGACGGCCTGGCCTGAACCTGCCGTCGTCAGGGGCGCCTCTGCGTCGATGCGATGTTCGCGCTGGTCTTCCACGGCACTGTCCACCCGCACCAGGTAGCCTGCATCGATCAGGGCATCGTCCACGTCAACCTTGATGGTCAGGGAGTCGCCACTGGTGACGCTGGCACCGGTCATGCCGTCGTACTCGCTCGCCTTCCCGCCACTGCCACGGGCCCAGTCGAGCAGGTGTTTGTAATACTTGCTCTTGCCGCCTGCGATGTGAAGGGTGCGCTGGTACTTGCCTGCCGCATCCGTAACATAGATCGCCAGATAGGCGCCGTCACCCCGATAAGCGTTCAACTCGGTGGTGATCGTGACTTCGCGAGCCTCGGCGAGAGCGGGCAAGGTGATGGCAGTCAGCAGGCCGAGGGTGGCAAGTATCTTCTTCATAGTGATTTCTCCGTTGGCGTTTTGTGTCGTCAAGAATTCTGTTGGGGTGTTGCTGTTTTGATTTACTGCTGCACAGCCCGGGCATTCAATGCGGGCGCTGCTCCTCCCGGTGCTCGCGTTCGCGGCGCTCGTGTTCCTCGTCTTCCAGTTCCAACTCCTTGAGTTCGAAGGAGGCCGGCGAGTAAGTGGCCTCCACCTGCCGACCCTGTTCGTCCACTCCCCGCACCTTGTAGCAACCATCATCGACGCGAATGCGATACACGATCCAGCCCTGCGCCTCCAGCTGTTGCTTGAGCTGCTCGCGCGGCTGCCAGCTGGCGATGGGGTCGGTGCAATCGTCATCGGCACGTACCAGTGCGGTGCTCAGCGTGAGACCGAGCGAAGCGGTGAGCACAGCGGTCAGCCTGGCGATGGGCAGCAGTGATTTCTTCATGAAGGGTATCCTCCCATAGTGTGTCACCGTAATACGTTGATCTTAAGCTAACCTGAAGTGATAGATGTACACGAGCCAACCTCCGAGCTGAGCCCTTGGCATCAGTCAGCTGTCTGCTTTTTCGAGCTTGTTCTGTATGGCGTGCAACCACGGCGTCAGGCTTCGAGTCAGCGGCGAATACTGGGCCCAATTCGCGGCACGTGCTGCGACGCGTATCGCCAACTCCTGGACAACCCCCACCCGATCGAGCTGCAGGCATCTCTCGTAGTCCCACCAGCCGTCTTTTGCTTGATGGCGCATTATCATGTCCAGCCGGATACAGGAATGGAAGATGCCGAATACTCGCAAGTATTCGTGCGCCTGCGTTTGTGAACAATCGTTGGCAAAAGCCGGCACGATGCGGGAGATCATCTGGGAATCTGCAGATGGCAACCAGGGTGTGTACTCATCAGTGAGCAGCCATGCGACATCATCGAGTGGATGGCGGCGACCGCAGTGCTCCCAGTCGATCCAGATTACCGAGCCATTTTCACGCACCACGGCGTTGCCTGGTCGTGCATCCCATTTGATAAAGCGGGGTTGTTCGACAGTTAACAGTGCCACCAGTCTGTCATAGTCAAGAACTGGCGCTTCCAGTTCCAGCGCAGTGCCTAGTCGCGCGGCAGATTTGACGAACTTTTCCAGCCAGCCCGGGGTATTGCCGAGCGTGATGAGCGGAAGCAACGCAGCGCTATTTTTCCCTGCCTCATGCACAGCCTGCAGACTCGCCAGCGCTGCCTCCAGCAGCACCAGTATCTCTGTGCTATTGCCACTTTTCATGGACTGGCTCAGGCGTTGAAGGCCAACATCCTGCTGAATCAGGTAATTGTCGCGGCATGCAATCAGATGAGGAACGGGAGCGCTGTGCTGGTTGAGGACGCGTAGCGCGGCACTTTCCAGTTTCGCTCTGTTGATATTTTTGCGATGGGTAACAATCAGTCTCTGGGCACCTATTTGTACCCGAACGGATTCTCTGGAAGATCCGCCTGGAAATTCAACACTATCCACTGTTGCATTCAGTAGATTTGCACATAGTAATTTCACTGCGTCGACGGAAAGCGGCATAGAGCCAGTGTAAGTGAATTTGACAGCAGCCCGGTAGGGATAACGATCTTTTTGCACATCTGTCTTATTTATTCGTAGTTTCCTGACATCTGCCATGGACGAATTCAAATTCAAAGACTATCCTCGCGTGAAAATAACTACCCCCCCCTCCCGAGGACAATTTGCTATGCCAACCAAAATCAAAGGAACCAAAGGAAACGACATTCTCACCGGAGATGCAGCAGATAACGACATCGATGGTGGAGATGGCAATGACCAGCTTCTTGGGCTCGGCGGGAACGATGAGTTAAAAGGCGGGAAAGGCAATGACCAGCTGGATGGTGGCGATGGAAATGATCGCCTGCAGGGTGAGCGAGGCGTAGACACTCTCCTGGGTGGCCAAGGCATGGACGTGTTGGAGGGTGGCGATGACAATGATTCTCTGAGCGGCGGTAGTGAAGCCGACCTGCTTGATGGCGGTAAAGGTGACGACCTGTTGGTCGGTGATGACGGCGACGATATTCTCGCTGGCAATGAGGGTAGTGACAGGCTTTTGGGCGGTAACGGCAATGACGTCTTGCTGGGCGACGGCAGTCTTAAGAGCAGTGGGAAAGGCTGGGGGGAGGCAACCAATTCAGGGTCTGGCAAGGACTCTGGTTCTGGCAAGGACTCTGGTTCTGGTAAGAGCTCCAGCGGTGATCAATGGAGCAGCTGGGCAACTAAAGGCAGCGGAGACTCGGGCAGCGGCGCGAGTAACGACTATCTGGATGGCGGCGCAGGCAATGATGTGCTTTATTCCGGTGGCGGCACCGATACTGGTCATTACCAGGTGACAGAAAACGCAGGGGCAGCCGACCTCTACGACGGTGGTGATGGTATTGATACCCTGGAGCTGGAGTTAACGCTGGCAGAATGGCTGGACCCTGCATTCCAGGGCGATCTGGCGAACTACTTGACGTTTCTGGAAGCACATACCAGCAAGAAATCCGGCAAGGCCGATAATCAGACATTCGCGTTTACCGCATTCGATCTCTCCGCCAGCGCCTGGGAAAAACTCAATATCACGGTTGATGGGGTTGCCACGAACCCGGCAGACGAAGCAGTCCAAGCGAAAAACGACAATTTCAGCACCAACGAAGATACTGCAATCTCCGGCAATGTGCTCAGCAACAACGGCGCTGGCGCCGATGAGATTCCAGACTACCTCCGCGCCGTAAGCCTCGTCACGGCACCAGCAGGCACACTTGTTCTCAATGCCGATGGCACTTTCAGCTATGACCCCGCCAGTGCTTATCAATATCTGGCCGCAGGCGAAACCGCGGTAGACAGCTTTACTTATCAGATCGAAGATGCTGATGGTGATACCAGCACTGCGACAGTCTCTATCCAGGTGACAGGTGTCAACGACGCGCCGGTGATTGGCAGCGCAGATACCACAGGTGCCACCACGGAGCTTGCAGACAATGCAGCAGGTGAGAACACTGCTGAGCTGGCTGCTGTCGGGACGATCGCATTTACCGATCTGGATATATCGGATGCACACACAGTAACAGTGACTTCTGCAGGCGGCGGTGCTGGATTCCGTGGCACTCTGACAGCGGCCGTTGCCGCAGCGGCTACGGGTGGCGGCGCTGGTGCAGTAGGCTGGGACTTCAAGGTCAATGACGGCGATCTTGACGACCTGGCTAACAACCAGACTCTGGTGCAGGTCTACACGGTGACAATTAATGATGGCAAAGGTGGCACGGCCAGCCGTGACGTCACCATTACCATCACCGGCACCAATGACGTGCCCGTCATCGCCGCAGAAGACCTTATCGGTGGTGTCACCGAGCTGGTTACAGCATCCGGCAACCTGACCGACAGCGGCACCATCAGCTTCAGCGATGCAGACCTGACCGACGCGCACCTGGTCTCTGCCACTGGCACCCCGGTCGGTACTACACTGGGCAGCCTGAGCGCAGCCAAGAACAGCGACACCACTGGCTCCGGCACGGGCGGACAACTCACCTGGACCTACTCTGTGGCGGCCTCCGCTGTGGAGTATCTGGCTGCAGGTCAGACCAAGGTTGAGAGCTTCACCATCAGCCTCGACGACCAGAACGGCGGCGTGATCAGCAAGCAGATCGACGTCACCATCACCGGGACCAATGACGCGGCGGTCATTGCCGTTGCAGATCTCGTGGGTGGCGTGACCGAGCAAGTCTCCCCCGTCGGCAACCTGACCGACAGCGGCGCTATCAGCTTCAGCGATGTAGACCTTACCGATGCGCATCTGGTCAGCGCAACGTCCGTGGGCGCAACGCTCGGCTCACTGACTGCAGTCAAGAACACGGATACCACTGGCACAGGCTCCGGCGGTCAAGTCACCTGGAACTACACCGTTCCGGCCTCTGCCGTGGAGTCCCTGGCCGCAGGCCAGACCAAGGTCGAAAGTTTTGTCGTCAGCATCGACGACCAGAACGGTGGCGTAACGACCTCTCAAGTGGATATCACCATCACCGGCACCAATGATGTACCCGTCATTACGGCGCAGGATCTGGCAGGCGGAGTGACCGAGCTGGTTACAGCTGTCGGCAATCTCACCGACAGCGGTTCTATCAGCTTCAGTGATGTGGATCTTACCGACGTGCATCTGGTCTCTGCCACTGGCACCCCCGTCGGCACCACGCTGGGTAGCCTGAGTGCCGCTCAGAACAGCGACACCACGGGCTCCGGCACCGGTGGGCAACTTACCTGGACCTACTCCGTGGCAGCTTCAGCCGTGGAATACCTGGCCGTCGGCCAAACCAAGATCGAGAGCTTTACCATCAGCCTCGATGACCAGAACGGCGGCGTAATCAGCAAGCAGATCAACGTCACCATCACCGGCACCAACGACGTCCCCGTGATCACCAGCGAAGATCTGAACGGGGCGATCACAGTCCCGGTTCAGGAAGTAGCAGCACCGCCCAGTCCACTGGAGTTCACGGTGCAGCAGTTCTTGGGCTATCAGAGCAACGATCTCTCTGCGCTGCGCAACTATGCCTCTTCCCATACGGCCAATTACACCGTGCAGACCAATGTCATCGACTATACCGACGACACTGGCGGATTCGCGGGCGAGCTGCCCGGCAGCTCGCGCTGGCCGGCGGCCGTGGCGCAAGGCGCGTTCGGGACAGGTGGAATTAATGATGTGTTCTTTGCGAAGATCACCGCCGAATTTTCGGTGAGCAGCGCCGACACCTATACTTTCCGCACCTTCAATGACGATGGCGTGTTCCTGTTGATTGACAACACGCTGGTCATCAGTGACACAGGCTACCATCCGGAATATGCCTTCGAAGGCAGCATTGCCCTGGCACCAGGAAACCATTCAATCGAGCTGTTCTTCTTCGAGAACGGCGGCGAAGCGTCGCTGGAATTTTCTGCCCGCACCTCGACCGGCTCCTTCGGTCTGGTCGGCGGCACGGGCGGGGGCTTCGGCGGCACTGCCGCCCAGGTGACAGACTCTGGCGTCATCACTTTCAGCGACGTCGACCTGAATGATGCTCACCTCGTCTCCGCCAATGGCACCCCGGTTGGCACGACACTGGGCACCCTGTCTGCAGTCAAGAACACCGACACGACCGGTACCGGGACAGGCGGACAACTGACCTGGACCTACACAGCCCCCAGCGCGGCACTCGCCTATCTGGGCGAAGGCCAGACCAAGGTGGAAAGCTTTACCATTTCCCTCAATGACCAGCATGGCGGCCTGATCACCAGACAGATCGATGTCACCCTCACCGGCACCAACGAGGGCCCGGTCATTGGCACCCAGGATCTGAGCGGCGCGCTCGTCGAGCAGCTCACACCGATTGGCGTGCTCGCCGACAGTGGCAGCATTCAGTTCACAGACGTGGATTTGAGCGACGTTCATGTGGCCTCGGCCGCACCACAAGGTTCGACTCTGGGCAGTCTGACTGCCACCATTGGCAGCGATACTACCGGCACGGGCGCTGGTGGCCAGCTCAACTGGCAGTACACAGTCGATGCCTCTGCAGTCGAGTATCTGGCCGCCAATCAGAACAAGATCGAGACTTTCACTGTGACGCTCGACGATCAGCACGGCGGGCTCGTCACAAGGCAGGTCGATATCACCATTACCGGCACCAACGACGCCGCAATCCTTGGCTCGGCCGTGGCGAATCTGGTCGAGACCAACGCAGCACTCAGCACTGGAGGCCAACTGACCATCAGCGACGTGGACAGCCCGGCCACCTTTGTTGCCCAGGCAGGCACCGCCGGCGCCTACGGCGTGTTCGGCATCAATGCCGCTGGCAACTGGACTTACAACACCAATGGCCCTCTGAACCAACTTGCCCCCGGCCAGACCGTGAGTGATGTCTTCAGCGTCAGCAGCGCCGATGGCACCACCAGCACCGTGACAGTGAATATCCTTGGTACTGCGGATGTGCCCGTTGCCAACGATGACAGCAGCCAGCTGACAACAATCGTGGCTCAGCCCTCGACAGGCAACACCGTGTACTGGGCGGACTGGCAGTCAGTCACGCAGTTGAGCGCACCAAGCCCCGGCGTCGATGGCACCTACCGTGTCAACGGCACGATCAGCCTGCCGGGCGGGCACAATATCGATGTCACCTACGAAGGACAGTACTTTTTTGCACAGACCGCTGCCGGCAGCACCTACTATTACACTCAACCTAATGGCGCCGTCTATACGAGTGCCAGCGTCGCCAACGGACCGGGCAGCAGTGACATCATCGCGTTGGGCGATGCGGCCAGTGCGCGCAACCTGACGTTCTCCGAGCCGGTGGAAAATCTGTTCTTCGCCATCGTCAGCATGAACAGCAACGGCTATCTGTTCGACCAGGACTTCAATATCGTCAGCAGCGGTCAAGGGTACTTCGGCTACGCGCAAAACATTACCAAGAGTGCCACTGGTGACGGACGCTTTGGCATCACCTCAAGTGGCAATCCGAGCGAGTTCCACGGGGTGCTGCAGGTGGATGGCGCCGTCAGTTCTCTGACATGGACCAGCCAGGCCGACGAGTTCTGGAATGGCTTCACCGTGGGCACCTACGGCGTCGCCCAGACAGCCAGCGTTTCCGGTAACGCGTTGAGCAACGATGTCGCCAGCAATGTTGGTGATACTCTGCATGTTTCCGCAGTGAATGGCAGCACCATCAGCGGCAACTCAGTCACGTTGACACTGGCATCCGGCGCTACCATCAAGGTCGACAGGGACGGCGATTATTTCTATAACGACAACGGGGCGTTTGCCTCTCTTGGCGCAGGTGACACATTCACCGAGACCGTCCAGTACACCGCGATGGACAACAATGGCGGCACCGATAGCGCCGAGATCGAGATTGTGGTGCTGGGTATCAACGACACGGCGGTTCTCGGCACGGCAGTGGCTCAGCTGGTAGAGACCAATTCACCGCTCAGCGCTGCGGGTGTTCTGAGCATCAGCGATTTGGATCAGGGTGAGCAAGTCTTCATTACTCAGTCCGGAGCTGCAGGCGCCTATGGTGTGTTCGATATCAACACTGCCGGCAACTGGAGCTACAGCACCAATGGCGCCCTTGACCACCTCGCCTCCGGCCAGACCGTAAGCGACGTGTTCAACGTCACCAGCGCAGACGGCACGGCCACCAGCGTCACCGTGAATATCCTGGGCACCAATGACGCACCAGTCATCAACACCGGTGGGGTGGTCGCGGGAGCGGTAACTGAAGACACCACGCTGACTGTCACGGGACAACTGACGGCGAGCGATGTCGACACTGGTGCAACCAGCAGCTGGTCAGTCGCAGGAGGTGGCAATGGCAGTTACGGGTCATTGTCAGTGAATTCGTCAGGGCTATGGACCTACAACCTGAACAATAGCTCCACTGCCGTGCAGGCACTCACTACCGGACAGACGCGCGTGGAAAACTTCAACGTTGTGGTGACTGACCAGTACGGAGCCTCTGATACCGAGGCTGTCACCATCACGGTGAACGGCAAGAATGAACCGCTGATTGTCACACCGCTGAGTCGTACTGCGGCGGAGGACAAGATTGATGGTTCCATCCAGACCGTACTCTTCATTGACGATGATCGTGGTTTGAATGGTCAGGGCACCTGGTTCTCGGCGCTGACAGCGAATGGGTATTCATACACCTACGAGCAAATTGGGTTTGACAGCAATCCGACCAACAACCTGGCCAACTTTGACCTGGTGATCTGGACTGTCGGTGATCAGGCTTACACCAACCTGACAGCACTGAACGTCGCGACGCTGACAAACTACCTCAATGGCGGCGGAAAGCTCCTTTACTCTGGTGGTCATAACGTCTATAGCGAGCCTAATATCACCTCCTTTGCCCCCAATTACCTCGGCATTTCCAATTATCAGGGCAACATGCCCTCCGTAGGGAGCGCCACTCCGGCGACGGGCCCCGGTGGATCCTATACTCTGAACAGCTGGACGGGCGGCGAATATGGAGGCACGATGATTTCCGCATTCGGCGCCACTGGTGCCGATACGACATCATTGATGAAGTTGACCACCGGTGGAACCTACAGAGACGTGGCTGCCGTGAAGACTGGCAGCAATTTTGTGGCGGGAATCTGGAGCTTCGATATCAACCAGTTGGGCGCGTCTTACCGCACAGATTTCCTGGGTGACACCTTGGACGCACTGGGCGGCGGTTTCCACGTCGACCTGCTGACCGGCGCCAGCGATCCAGCCGGAGGCACACTGAGTGTCACCAACCTGAAGCAGATCAGCGGCGCCAGTGTCGGGGCCATCGTGACCGGCAAGGAACTGAGCCTGGAGGCAAGCGACCTGCTGTACTTGACCGCTGGACAGACTGAAACACTGGTCTATGAGTTCGAAGTGAGCAACGGCACCACGATCACAACGAACACCATCACCATCGCAGTATCCGGCACCAATGTCGTACCATCAGGCGTCGTTTATGACCACGCGCTGGTGGGTGGAACGGGCAAGGATATCCTGCTCGGTGGTGCCGGTGCAGATACGCTGACTGGTGGCGCGGGTGCGGACAAGTTCGTGTTCACATCAAGCAACCAGGGTTTCGACAGCATTGTCGATTTCAACGTCGTCGATGATCAGCTGGTGATACATGCCACGGGCTTTGGCGGCGGGCTGGTTGCGGGCGCGACGCTGGGGGCAAGCCAACTGGTTGCGGCGGCCGGTGCCGTGGCGACACAGGCGATCGGCCAGTTCCTGTACGACACCAGCACTGGCGTGCTTTCCTGGGATCAGGACGGCACTGGCGCGGGTACAGCAATACAGGTGGTCGAACTGGTCGGCATACCTGCCCTCACCGCAGCTGACTTCCAGGTCGTCTGATCGGATACCCTGGCGGGTGGGCTCGTACTCCTGAGTACGAGCCCACCTCATGTCCCTGTACGCGCCTGCCCTGCAGGCGACCCCATGCACTCATTCCTATTTTTGACCTGCAACCCACCCCTTTTCGCACAGCCCTATGCTTGGAGCACATGGCTGTGCACGGGGTACTCAACGACAATCTCGACGTTACGGAATTCCAGTTCAAGCTGCACGCTACTTACATCCCACGGATATTGAAGTTCCCTTGTTAATCGAGGGAAATAGGGGCAAGCTCAACTTCCTGTTCGGAAGCAGAGGAAGTCGTTCAAAAGCATATTATTTCAATAATTAAAACCATCCAGATAGTGAAAGGAATACCGCATGTTGATACCCCCGTTCACCGTCTCGATGAGTCGGCTGCTGCATGTTTTTTTCGCAGCTCTGTTGTGCACCTCAATGTCGGCATATGCCGCAGGCCCCGATCTGAGCGCAGCGAAGGTGTGCGCCGTGAACAACGGGGCGCAGTCCGTCCTCTGTACCGTCACCATCACCAACATCGGCAACGTGGCCTCCGTGGCTCCGATGAGCCTCACGGATCTGGTCACCGGAAGCTCCAATATAAATCTAACGGGAGCAGGCGGCACTCTTCCATCATCCTGCACTCCCGGCGCTCAGCTGATCAACAATGTTCCGATTACTTGCGGGATCAATACCTCGCTGGCCGCCGGTGCTTCGGGGGATGTACTTTTCTCCTTCACCATGCCACAGGGGGGC
>JAUSMU010000485.1 GCA_030645995.1 Gammaproteobacteria bacterium
ATGGAGCCAATCAACAGAGTCCCCAGCAGACTATAATCCACCGTACCCAGACTCGCGTGCCCAAGTCCGGCGACCAGGGTAAGCGGCACGGCATGTGCGACATCGGTACCGACAATCCTGTTGATATGAATCTTTGGGTAGAGCAACAACAACGCTGTCACACCGAGAGCACCCGCCCCCACTGAGGTCAACGTGACGAGAAAGCCCAGCACCATTCCCAGAACCAGAGTCAGCACCGCGACGGCTCTTGGGCTCAAGCGGTTCTCATGATGCATGGACTTCACCAGCTCATGACGAAACAACACAGACAACGAGGTGAACAATAGCGCGATACCCAGCCAGAATTTTATATGATCAACCAGCTCACCAGAGGCCAGATCCATCTCGCCAAGGTACAGTGTGGTGACAAAAGACACTGGCACACTCCCCGCCGCCAGTGTTGCAACGATGCGCCAGTCGATATTGCCAAGTTTACCGTGTGCGAAGATGCCAGCGGTCTTGGTGATGCTGGCATAAAGTAGATCGGTGCCGACGGCAACCGCAGCTTTGACGTTGAAAAACAACAACAATATTGGAGTCATGAGGGATCCCCCCCCTACTCCCGTCAACCCCACCAGCCATCCGACGATGAAACCGGCAATGACGTAACCTGGCTCAAAAGACATAGTGCCTCTCCAAAAAGAGCGGGCACTATATCAGCAGCCTTAGCACCGAACTAAAGGTTTAATGCTTTCGTTTAGATTGTTTTGTTATAAAGATATGGAGATCAGGGAGCCAGACGCTCGACCTTCCAGTGCTCGCCTGCCTGCAGCGTGTATTCGAAGCGATCGTGCAGCCGATGCTGGCCTCCTTGCCAAAACTCGATCTGATGAGGGCGTACGCGATAGCCACCCCAGAACTCGGGTAACGGAATTTCGCCCTGCTCGAACTTGCGGCTGATGGCATCGAACTGCCGCAACAGCACTTCTTTGGACGCCAGCGGGCGGCTCTGTGCGGAAGCCCAGGCGGCCAGCTGGCTTTCGCGGGGACGGGACAGGAAATACTGCAAGGATTCGGCGGCACTCACTTTCTCGACCACTCCACAGATCTCCACCTGCCGCTCTATTGCATGCCATGGGAAGTGCAGACTGATTTTGGAATTGCAGCTGATCTCGCGCGCCTTGCGGCTCTCGTAGTTGGTGAAGAACGTGAAGCACTTGTCATCGACAGCCTTGAGCAGCACGATGCGCTGACTCGGTTGGCCATCACGCGCGACTGTGGCAACCGTCATCGCATTGGCGTCAGGCAGCCCCATATCGATCGCTTCCTGCATCCAGCGTGCAAACAACTCAAGGGGATTCTCAGTGAGATCATCGTGGTGCAGTCCACCCTTGAGATACTCGCGACGTATTGCTTTGAAATCCATGCTGCTCAATCCTTGCCGGTAATTACGTTCTAGCGCACGAACTCGCCGTATTCCCAAACCTGCTCACGAATCGTACCGCGAGGATAGTAGAAAGTGCCTGGCCCGTGCTTGTCGTTGGCGAAGAATCCGCCAACGTACTTCTGACCGTCCGGCCATCGGTAAGTTCCTTGTCCGTGGAAGAAGTCACCCCGGAAATCTCCGGTGTAGTTCTCGACATTCTCGGAAAGCCAGTACTCCGTGTACTTGTTCTCAGCCCAGTCCTGCAAGCCAAAGAAGTAAGAGCCACGACCATGACGCTTGTTGTCTTTCCACTCCCCGATGTAGAGCTCGGACTTGCCATTGAAGTAGGTGCCACGTCCACTCTTTATTCCCGCTTCCCAGTTACCGTCGTAATAGGCGCGCTCCGTATACGACACCAGCTCTGTCAACTTGCCGCTACCGTGATACAGACCTTCTTTGAAATTGCCCCGATAAGTGTTGGTGCCCAGTGTCGTTTTTATTTCCAGCGTGCCATATCCATTCGCGCAATCGCCATAGATACACTGTCGGCTGAGCTCTCGCACCTCCTGATCAGTAGCGGCGATTTGCGAGTGCACTGCACTGCTCATCAGCACGACGAACAATGTGGCAATAATTCTCTTCATGATGATCTCCTCAATACACGATCAAAACTCTTCAATCGAAAAGTCCGTCAATAAATCACTCGTCAACCGATATGACGCAGCACGGTCAGCGGGCTGGTGTTGACCACTTTGCGCGTCGCCATCACACCGAGCAGTGCTATCACCAGCATCCCCAGCACAGGCCCTGCAAGCCAAACCCAGTAGTGCAATGCGAATTCCTGCTGGAACACGCGCGTCTGCAGATAGTAAAGGCTCGCCTCCGCCCCGACTGTGGCGATGACGCCAGCGACAAGGCCAATCGTCGCAAACTCGATGAACAGACTGCTCAGGATCAGTTTGCGGCCAGCGCCCAGTGTACGCAGGATAGCGTTCTCACGAAAGCGTTCATCCAGTGTCGCCGTCACGCAGGCCAGCATCACCAGCGCCCCGCAGGCGAGCACCAGGAAAGCAATCAGCTCGATGGCCGAGGTCACTTGCGCGATGATGTTCTGAATCTGCTCGATCAGGGCGTCAATCTCAAGGACGACGATGGTCGGGAACAACGCCAGCAAGCCGTTGATCAGCGCCTTCTGCTCCTGCTCCATCAGCGCGGTAGACAGATAGGTGCCGCCCAGGCCGGCCAGCGTACCCGGCGAGAAGATCACGAAGAAGTTCGGTTGCATGTTGTCCCAGCGCACGGTGCGCAGGCTCTGCACCCGTGCCTCGATCAGGCGCCCCTGACCGACATCGAACTCGATGAGATCGCCGAGCGCAGCACCGAGACGCTCCGCGTAGTCCTGTTCCAGCGAGACATAGCCGGGCTGTGGATTCTCACTCCACCACTCCCCCTCTACCACCTGATTGTCCTTCGGCAACTCACTCGTCCAGGTGACTTGGCGGTTGCTGACCCGCCGCGGTCCGCCCTGACGCTCACCGTCTGCACGATCTGCCCCATCGGCTCCATCCGCTGCAACAACCCCATCGGCATCAGCAGCCTCAAAATCCTGATCCGCGTCGCCAGAGCCAGCACTGCGTTCGGTGACATTGCTCTGCTCTTCATCGTCGTCCCAGCTTGGATTTGGCTCTTCCCCATTGATGCGCGTGATGCCCGCACTCATCATCGGGAAGAACTGGTTCGGTTCGACGCCATTCTCTCTGAAAAATGACTCGATGCCCGCAACCTGGGGCTCAGTCACGTTCATCAGAAAGTGATTGGGCGTATTCTCTGGCAACTGCGCCTGCCAGTCGGCGATCAGATCGGTGCGCAACAGCGTCAGGATCAACAGCGACATGATGGTCAGAGAGAACACCAGCACCTGCAGGATATTCTGCTTGCGGCGACGCCTCGTAGCCGACATGGCAAGCTTCCAGGCACTGCCAGCCTTCATGCCTACGCTGTTGCTGGAGTGCAGCAGCAGCCAGGAAATCCCCGACAACACCAGCACCACGCCCGCCACTGCCAGCACGATGATACTGGTGAGCAGCACGTCCTGGCTGTACCAGAGCATCAGCACCAGCGAACCAGCCAGCCCGATTCCATAAGGAAGCCTTGCGCTCAGACTGTTATCGTCCAGATCCTTGCGCAACACGCGTAGCGGCGAAGTCTTGTGCAGCGCCAACAGCGGCGGCAGAGCGAAGGAAAGCAGACAGATGATCGCCGTCGTCGAACCGATGATATAGGGAGTGATGCCGGCTGGCGGCAAGGTGATCGGAATCACCGAAGCGAGCGCCTGCAGGATCAGCGCGTGAATCGCCCATCCCAGCACCGAGCCGACCACGATGGCGATCACACACAACACAATCTGGATACTGAGATAGATCGACATGATCTGGGATGAGGTACAACCGAGGGTCTTGAGAATAGCCACGTAGTCGAAATGCCGTTCACTGTAGCGTCGTGCAGTCAGCGCAATCGCCACGCCAGCCAGCAGCACCGCGAACAGGCTGCCAAGCAGCAGGAAGCTCTCGGCCTTGTTGAGGGCGTCGGCCACCTCGGCGCTCTCATCGCGCACATCCCGCAGGCGGAATTCCCCTGCGGTGCGCTCGTCGAGCCAGACGCCATAGTCCTCCAGCGCCGTCTCGTCTCCGGCAAACAGATAGCGATAGCTTACCCGGCTGCCCACTTGAATCACCCGTGTAGCGGGGACATCGGCGAGATTGAGCATCAGACGTGGCCCGGCGTTGTCCATCATGCCGCCTTGCTGGCGGTCCGGCTCCTGCACGATGATGCGAGTCACGCGCAGTGCCGCCTCTCCCACATACACCGTGTCACCAATCTGCGCACCGAGCGCAGGCATTACCCGCGACTCCACCCAGACTTCCCCGGCAGGAGGACCACCGGCAATGGGCGCTCCGCGCGTAAAGGGTTGATCGGCCACCAGCAATTGACCACGCAGCGGATAGGCATCGCTGACGGCTTTCGCAGACACCAGCACATTGCCGTTATCCGAGAACACCATGGAGCCAAACGAGACAGTCTCGGCCGTGCGCAGACTGCGGCTACGGGCCTCGTCGAACCATTCGGCAGGTGCCGCAGTGCGTCCACTCAGGACGCGGTCCGCCGCCAGCATGTTGGCGGATTCCACCAGCAGTGCCTGCTCCAGGCGATCGGTAAACAGGGCGATGCCCGTGACCGAGGTGACAGCCATTACCAGCGCCAGCAACAACAGGCGCAATTCCCCACCTTGCCAATCACGCCATAACAGACGCAGAGACAAGCGCAGCAGTGTCGCCAGCTGCAGCGGCTCGACGCGGACCTCGACCTGCGGGCTCTCGTTCGTGCTGGACGCGATATCCTGAACGCTAGGCATGGACGCTGCCTTCGGCCACGAGAGCTGCGGCTGTATTGAGTTCGTCGCTCACAACTTCGCCCGCCACCAGCCGAATAGTGCGGTGGCACTTACGCGCCAGGCGCTCATCGTGAGTGACCAGTACCAGTGTGGTCGCGTACTCCTTGTTGAGGGAAAACAGCAGATCGATGACCTTGGCGCCAGTCGCACTGTCCAGGTTGCCGGTCGGTTCATCGGCGAAGAGGATGCGCGCCTCCGAGGCGAAGGCACGGGCAATCGCGACGCGCTGCTGCTCACCACCTGAAAGCTGATTGGGATAGTGATGGCAGCGCTCTCCCAAGCCTACTCGCGTCAGCAATTGGGTGGCCTTCTCGCGGGCATTGCGATCGTTCTTGAGCTCGATGGGCAGCATGACATTCTCCAGCGCAGTCAGGCTCGGGAGCAGCTGAAAGGATTGGAACACGAAGCCGACCAGCTGACCACGCAGTACCGCGCGCTGTTCCTCGTCGAGGGCCGCGAGACGATTGCCATTGAGGACGACGTCTCCGGAACTGGCGGTGTCCAGGCCAGCCATCAGGCCCAGCAAAGTGGACTTGCCGGAGCCGGAGACGCCCACGATCGCGACAGTCTCCGCCATATTCACGGTGAGAGAGATCCCCTTGAGGATCACCAGCTCGCCTTCACTGGTAGTCACGCGTTTTACGAGGTTTTCAATTCTTATCATGGATACTTACCTGGTCGCCTTGTTGCTGTGTCATGCTGCTGATTGTCCTGAATACGCACGCGAAGCGCAAACCGGTTCATCTGCCCCCTCTCGGATAGTTGCTACAGCCGCCGGATACCGGCCCGCAAGCAGCAGCATTGAATAACCCGGTGGGAACGATTAAATTGGCCGCTCGCCCACGCACCTGTATATGACAAGTCGACACATGACCGGCATTTCTGCAAAACATATCCTGCCACGCCAGCTGTTCAGCGCCCTATTGGTCCTGTGCAGCCTGCTGCTGTTGGTCGCGCCCACGCACGCACAGGACGACTCTCCGGTGTTGCTGGTGTTCGGCGACAGCCTCAGTGCGGGTTATCGCATGAATGAAGAAGAGGGCTGGGTGGCACTGCTGGCAGCAAGACTGGCCGAGGAAGGCGCGAACTTTCGTGTCGTCAATGCGAGTGTCAGTGGCGAAACGACCGATGGCGGGCTGGCACGTCTGCCCGCCGCGCTGGACACCCACAAACCAGCAATTGTGATTCTTGAGCTGGGCGGCAATGACGGGCTACGCGGCCTGCCTGTGGCGAATATCAAGCAGAACCTGATGCAGATGGTCGTGCTGAGTCAGGCCGCCGGGGCAAAGGTGATTCTGGTCGGCATTCAGATTCCCCCCAACTATGGGCCGCGCTACACAGGCCCGTTTACGAGTCAGTACCAGGAGATTGCGGAGGACATGGATCTACCATTGATCCCCTTCCTGATTGATGGCATTCCCCAGCAGCCCGAGCTGATGCAGGACGACGGCATCCATCCGCGTGCAGAAGCCCAAGGTCTGGTACTGGAGAATGTCTTGCCAGTATTGACGCCAGTGCTGAATGAGACAAGCGGCGCCAGCAGCTGACGACAACCCCGCGCCTCACTGCTCGAAACACATCTCGACGTTGTCGGCATCATCGACAGTGAAACCGTGACTCCGATACCACTTCTTTAGAAACTCCGTCTCCCCTTTTGCCTCGCCATAGAGTCGGCTGACGCGATGCGACCGGCAGAACTCCAGCACCTCGTCCAGCAGCGCAGTGCCAACACCCATGTTCCGGTAGTTCTGCGCCACGGCTATATTGCGCAGACAATAGCTGACGCCAGGCCCTGAGGTATCGTTGGAAGTGGGGATATTGCGACGCGCCCCGGAAGGGCGGCTCAGTTCTGCAAAAGCAATGGAGGTGGGGCCGCTGTAAACCCGGAAGAACAACTGCTCTGACAAACCACGAGGCTGAACGATCTGCAGGTCCGGAACCGGACCTTTTAATTTTGTCATGCTGTACTGATTACCAAAGGCTTCTGTTAGCTCCAGCGCCGCTCACAAATCGATCAACTTCAGAGTGTGCTTTGCCTTGCCTGGCAATCGGACCGGCCAAAACTAGTCTGGCCAGAAAAACTTGTCTAGGAAAATCTGGACTTTAGCCCTCTTTCAACCCGCTTTGGGAGGCCCCGGCCAGAGATACCCCCCATGGCAGCGGGACTGGCGTGTGGTGCTACTCGTAGTGGTTACGGCCACCACGCTCATCCCTGCCATTACGATCGCTGTCGTGACGATCATAGTCGTGCCTGTCATTACCGTGTCTGTCGTAGTCGTATTCATGATCGTCTCGACGATCATGCTGCAGGCCAAACGGCGCATAGATAATCGGCGGTGCACGATGAATGACGATGCGGTCGGGCTCGTGGCGCGGGGCGTCCCAGCCGCGCACATAGCTCACGTAGCTGCCATTGATGCCGTAAAACACTGAGGTGATGCTGACATACGTGCGATGCACATGGCGATATTCCGGCCCGAATTGACTGCGGCGATAACGACGCTCGAAGCGCTCGTAATACTTCGCCATTTCATCGTAACGGGCCTGCACGTAATAGCGGTCACTACGACCGCCCACTGCGTCACGGAAGCGGCGCGCCTCGCGGGCCAGTTTCTCGGCATCGTCGCGCAAGGAGCCATAGACTCCGGCGTGGCGCAGCTCGCGAGCCATCTGATAGCTGATGTCTTCGAGGTGGCTGGCCTGCCTGAGCAGGCTGCTGTCATTGGCGAATGCTGGGCTGGCAAGCGCCAGCAAAGCGAAAAGCAGGGTGAATACTGCGGTGATGCTCAGAGTTGTTTTCATCGTTGGATTCTCTGCTGAACTCTCTCTAGAACTTCCTGGACGCGCGCCGTGTGCTCACGCTGCCTCGAAGGCACCATTGCCTTCTTGAGGATCATTCTAGGCAACCCAACTGAACTCGACCTGAACGCCCTCACTCACCGTCGGCAGCATTGGTAATAGCGAGGTACTGACGCACGACGTTGTCGATCCCCTGCTCCAGTGACTCCACTACCAGCGCGTGGCCAATGGAAACCTCCAGAATTCCCGGGATCTGCAGAAATCGAGCGAGGTTGTGCAAGTCCAGATCGTGGCCCGCATTCAGCCCGATCCCCAGCTCGCTGGCGCGCCGGGCGGCGGCACGGTAGGACTCGAAGACTGCCGACTCCTCGGCGGTGCCGAACGCACGAGCGTAAGCCTCGGTGTACAGCTCAATGCGATCTGGCGCCACCTCCAGCACCTCTTCGACGGCCTCGACAGAAGGGTCCAGAAACAGGCTGCTGCGCACACCGAGCGCACGCAACTCACCGAGCACTTCACGAAGCAGCGCGGCGTTGGTGCGCACATCCCAGCCATGGTCGGAGGTCAGCTGATCGGGCGCATCCGGCACCAGCGTGCACTGCGCGGGCTTCACTCTGGCAATCAAGGCCATGAACTCCGGTGACGGGTAGCCTTCGATGTTGAACTCAACTCCGGGGAACTCACGCAGCAGCGCGGTGATGTCGACAACGTCCTGGCGCGTCACGTGGCGCTCATCCTGACGCGGATGCACGGTGATGCCCTTCACGCCCAGCCCAATGAGACGGCGGACGAAGTACAACACGTCGGGGAAATTGCGGCCCCGGGAATTGCGCAGCAGGGCGATCTTGTTGACGTTCACACTCAGGATAGTCATGTCGGTACCAATGTTTGGACTGGGTTTAAGGACTGGGTTTCAGGACCAGGCCGATTCTGCCGGAGCTTCAGCGGTGGCGGGTTTGAGAAAACTGTGGACGATGCGATAGAAGGTCTGCGGCTTCTCCGCGTGCAACCAGTGGCCGGTATGCATGATGACCTTGGTCTTGGCCTGCGGAAAAAGCTGCAGTATCTCGTCACGATATTGCTCGACGATATAGTTCGACAAGGCACCCTTGACGAACAGGACGGGCCCGGCAAAGACGCCATCGGCCGGTGGACGCTCGCGCAGGCGGACGTAGTTGGCCTGCAACGCCGACAGATTGATGCGCCAGTAGAAACCACCTTCAGGCTTCTTGAGCAGATTGGTCAGCAGGAACTGCCGCACCAGTTCATCTTCTTCATACTGTGCCAGCACCACGTCGGCGGCGCTGCGACTACCAATGCTGTCCAGATCAATGGCCAGCAGTCCGTCGAAGATACTGTCGTGCTGGCCGGGGTAAGTCACCGGCGCGATATCAGCCACTACCAACCTGTCGACCCGCTGTGGCGCACTCAGCGCCAGCTGCATCGCCACCTTGCCGCCCATGGAATGACCGAGCAGATGGCAGCGGTCGATGCCATGGTCGTCCATGAACTCCAGCACGTCCAGCGCCATGCAGGCGTAGTTCATCTCGTCGCTGTGGGGCGAGCCGCCATGGTTGCGCAGATCGAGTCCGATCACGGCGAAGTCTTTCGCCAGCTCACGACTGTGCCACGCCCAGTTGCCCAGACTGCCGAACAGCCCGTGCATGATCAGCAGCGGCTCCCCCTGCGTGGAATATTGTTTGAAATTCAGTTTCATCGCTCGCTCAACAACCCGTCTTGCTTTGCAGCAGCGCCAGCACATCATCGTGATGAGTCTTGGTCAGCACCTTGTCCATGACATGCACGAGTCGTCCCTCCTTATTGATGAGGAAGCTGGTGCGCAGGATGCCCATGAACTCGCGACCCATGAACTTCTTCAAACCCCAGACGCCGTACTTCTCAGCCACCCCGTGGTCCGGATCGGAAAGCAGGGTGAAATTCAGGCCGTCACGCTCGGCAAACTTCTTCAGACTTTTCACAGGATCGGGACTCACCGCGAGCACCACTGTATCGAGCGCGGCCAGTTCGGCTTGCACATCACGCAGACCACAGGCCTGCACGGTGCAACCGGGTGTCATGGCCTTCGGATAGAAATACAGCAGTACATTGCTGGTACCACGCAAGGCTTTGAGCTGCACGGCATTCCCATTCTGATCGTGGAGGGTGAAATCGGGGGCCAGGTTGCCGACTTTCGGAAAACTCATTGAGATGCTCCTGAGGGTGCGCTGCGGAGATGGAAGGCGGCCATTATAGCCACCTGCCCGCCGCACAGTCATGGCTTTCCGGGCGCTCTTGGCAGCCTCGGACTCTGTGCTAGAATCCGGCCCCATGACACGTCCCGTAAAATCCATTGTAGTGCTCACCGGCGCAGGCATATCCGCAGAATCGGGCATCAGTACATTCCGGTCCAGCGATGGGCTCTGGGAAAATCACCGCATCGACGATGTCGCCACCCCCGAAGGCTTCGAACGCAATCCCCAATTCGTGCATCACTTCTACAATCAGCGCCGTCGTCAGTTGCTGCAGGAACACATCAGCCCCAATGCCGCCCATACTGCCCTAGCAAGGCTGGAGCGTGAATTTCCTGGTGAGGTGCTGATTGTCACCCAGAACGTGGACAACCTGCATGAACGCGCCGGCAGCCGCAACCTGCTGCACATGCATGGTGAACTGCTGAAGATGCGCTGTCAGCAGACCAATCTGATCTTCGACGTGCAGGAGGACATCGGCTTCGACACGCTGTGCCGCTGCTGTCAGACGCCCGGCAATCTGCGCCCGCACATCGTCTGGTTTGGCGAGATTCCGCTGTACATGCCGCAGATCAACCAGGCATTGGAGAGCTGCAATCTGTTCATCGCCATCGGCACCTCCGGCAACGTCTACCCCGCATCCGGCTTCTATCAAACGGCGAAGATTCACCGCGCACGCACCGTAGAACTGAATCTGGAACAGACCCGCTCCAGCTTCGACGAGCAGATCTATGGCCGCGCCTCGACAGTCGTGCCGGAGTATGTGGAACAGCTTCTCTGCTCAGTGCTGGCGCCTTGACCGGCACGCATCCCGCCCACGTTTGAATCAAGCCCGCAGCGACTCCAGCAAGACCTCCAGCTCCTTCGGAAAATATGGCCGTCCCTGCGGATTCACCGCCGTGGTGACGAAGCGCGCATCCAGCATTGTCTGTCCGTTATCGGCGTGCACGATGCGCTGCACGAAGGTGAGCCGCAGTCGCGATTCGCGCTCTGTCTCTACTGTGACCCGAAAGACATCGCCGCTGCGCAGCGAACGACGGTAGTCCAGTTCCGCGCGTACCACGACCACGTTGATCTGCCTTGCGGTGAGCTGCGCAAAGTCCAGCCCGCGCGCCTTCAGGAACTCGTGGCGAGCGTGCTCCAGATAATTCTGATAAACGGCATTGTTGACCACGCCCTGCATGTCGCACTCGTAGTCGCGCACCGCCATGACCATGTTGAAAATACTCATCCCGAACCGGCTCCTTCATCCTGTGACTGCGGATTCACTGACGGCGATGATATCATCCCGATAACCTGGATTTTCATCGCCTCATTGCCACAGGATTGCTGCCATGCGACTACTCCCGCTCCCCCCCTGCAAGTCGCATCGATTAGCGCCTGTGCTGCCGTCCTTGATGCTGACCCTGCTGCTGACCCTCGGCGCCTGCCAGAGTGGCAACGATACGGAGACGACCAATTCCCTTGAGGAAGTGGATGTTGCAAGTCTGCAGGCCGCCATGAGCAGTGGCGAGCTGACGGCCGTCGCACTGGTGACTCACTACCAGCAGCGCATCACCGCGCTGGATCCGCAGCTGCACGCCATTATCGAACTCAATCCCGAAGCTCTGGACATTGCACGGGCGCTCGATGCGGAGCGCGCTGCAGGGCAGGTCCGTTCTCCACTGCACGGCATCCCCGTGCTGATCAAGGACAACATCGACACGGCGGACCAGATGCACACCACCGCCGGCAGCCTCGCCCTGCTGGATGCGCCGACTCCCGCCCGGGACGCCTTTCTGGTCCAGCGCCTGCGGGATGCCGGTGCCGTCATTCTTGGCAAGACCAACATGAGCGAGTGGGCCAACTTCCGTTCGACAGAGGCCTCCAGCGGCTGGTCCGCACGCGGTGGACAAACCCGCAACCCCTATGATCGTGAGCGTAGTCCCTGCGGCTCCAGCTCGGGTTCCGCCGTGGCGGTGGCCGCCAATTTGGCCGTGCTCGCCATCGGCACCGAGACGGATGGCTCGATTCTCTGCCCGGCGGCCCACAACAGCATAGTCGGCATGAAACCCAGTCTTGGCCTG
>JAUSMU010000488.1 GCA_030645995.1 Gammaproteobacteria bacterium
CAACGATGCCTTCGAAACGTGGTTGCAGAACACCTGCAGTGATCGTGAACTCCCCGAGCACGCCAGGCGTGAACAACTGATTCACTGGAGCAAGGCGCCAGGAGCCCGCTTCTGTCATCCGCGCGAAGAACATCTGTTGCCATTGCATGTGTGCTACGGCGCATCGCAAACTGCTTGCACGCAGTTGTACGAAGTTGTCATCATGAACAAGAAGTCGAGCATGTATTTGTGGAGCTGCTCAGGAGCCAGCGAATAACAACAATTCCAAAAGGCACTTAAAAGGAGTTAAGCATGAACGCAGTCAGATCGAACCGCCACGCTGTTGCGCTCGCTTTCATTGCGGCGCTGAGTACTACCATGTCAGTGCCCGCCGCCGAATATGTCGACACCGTTCCACTCACACTGCTGCAAGGGTTGTTTGCTGGGCCTTCGGGGGGCGGCTTGCGGGCATATTCGGAATTTCCGGAACGATTCCCCGACATTGTGATTCCGCCAGGCTTTATTGTGGTGGGGAGCATCGATATGGGAAATAGCATGCGTGTGGTGATGCAGACAGAGAGGGAGCGTGATGAGGCTTTGGGCATGCTTTCCGAGATACTGTCGAGTGCCGGGTTCTCTGACGTGCAAACGGTGGCTGATAGAGCGCCGACAGGGTTTGTGACGCAGGAGGCGCAGTCGCGTCGGGTGCTGTGTCGTGATGACCTCGGATACTTGACAGTGGCTTTTACAGAGCAGGCAGGTCTCAATCTGATTTCACTCAGCACCTCGTCGGCGATGTTAAGTTCGGGTGCTCCCGTTTGTGGTGGGATGTCGAATTCGGGAGGAGTTTTCTTCAATCTGTCAGCTACGACGATCCAGGACCTTGCTCAGCACATGCCGGTGATGAACATCCCCGCCGCCGCCAATCAGTCTCCCCAACCCTTTCTGGGTTCTGGTGGATCAAGTGCTTCCGGAGGAACTGTTGAGACCAGCTCCACGTTTACAAGCGACATGACAGTGCCGCAGTTGTACAGACACTTCGCCGATCAGATTGGCTCGCAAGGTTGGGCGCTGGATAGTGAAGGGGCTGGCGAGCTGACGGGAAGTGGGAATTGGATCAAGATCGTGGAGGACGATATGTATTTGCACGGCAGCTTTACAATCGTGCAGAACTCGCCGTCCACCTTTGCGATTCGTTTCAGGCTGACGACGCTGGATCCAGGACTTTAAGACACATGCTGCAGGATCTCATCCCCGATGTACGCGATGGCCTGACCCGCAAGGAACGGGCCGTCCTCTACTGCCTGCGCGAGACGCAGAACGAACTCAATGGCAGGAACGTCCCGACGCTCATGCTCTACGGCCGCGTCGTGGAAAAAGTGGATATGAGCCAGGCGGAATTCCAGACGATTCTGACTAGAATGGTGGGGCTGCACGGCTATCCCAAGAGCAGCCGCTGATGATCGTTTCAACATCGTAAATCTTCAACAAAGGAACCTATGTCACACTTTCCCAAGCTCCTCCGCGATCTTCCGAAATTCGAAGGCCCCTTCGATGCCTTCAAGCTGGCAGCACAGGGCTGCGACGTTCTGTTTGCATCTTACCCGGCGAATACGACAATCCCCGAGCACAATCACGACACCGAGAATGTCGGCGTCATCACGCAAGGCGAACTAATTTTGACGCTCGATGGAGAGGAAACCCGGTACGGTCCGGGCGATTGGTATCACGTTCCGGCGAGTGCGATGCATGCCGCGCGATTCGAGACGGAAACTTCGGAAGTCGAGTTCTGGTTTTACGCTAAGTGAACAAGCCAATCGGCACCGCAAACAAGCGTTCGTCCAAATGAAAATAAATCTTCGCCCAAACGAAAATTAGCTATGCCACCACCCGCAACACCATCACGCGCAATGCCTGCGTGAGCTGCTGTAAATGTGCGATATCTCTGGCCTCGTGCTTGATGGTGAGCGTGGATTTCTGGATGAAGTCGGCAAGCTGCTCCAG
>JAUSMU010000489.1 GCA_030645995.1 Gammaproteobacteria bacterium
CCGCCGCGAAAACATGCTGGAATTGCTCAAGACGATCAATATCAGTCCAGCGCCCGTTGACTCATGGGACGCCTTTATACTCGGACAACAGCCCTTCGCCATCACGATAGCCCCATTGGATCGTGGCATGTGGCTGCAGCAACCATCGCGTCTGGTAGTGACCGAAACCCAGCTGTTCGGGCAGCGGGTCGCGCAACGTCGACGCCGCAAAAGAGATCAGGACAACACCGAATTCCTGATCCGTAATCTCAATGAACTGCATATCGGTGCCGCAGTCGTGCATATCGAACACGGAGTCGGTCGTTATCGGGGGCTGCAGACACTGACCATTGAAGATCAGGAAACCGAGTTCCTGACGCTGGAATACGCCAAGGGCGCCAAGCTCTACGTCCCCGTGTACTCGTTGCACCTGATCAGTCGCTACGGTGGCAGCGAGCCAGATCTTGCTCCGCTCAATCAACTCGGCAATGACCAGTGGCAAAAAGCGAAGAGCAAGGCCGCCGAGCAGATTCGCGACGTCGCCGTGGAATTGCTGGATATCTACGCCCGTCGTGAGGCCAGGCAGGGATTTCAGTACCGCTGCACCGACATCGATTACGAGAGTTTTGCAGCAGGTTTCCCCTTCGAGGAAACTCCGGACCAACAGGACGCCATCGCTGCGGTCATGCGTGACATGAGCTCAAAACGCGCCATGGATCGTCTGGTATGCGGCGACGTGGGTTTCGGCAAGACCGAGGTGGCGATGCGCGCCGCCTTCATCGCCGTACAGAACAACAAGCAGGTGGCCATTCTGGTGCCAACCACCTTGCTCGCCCAGCAGCACTATGAAAGCTTCAAGGATCGCTTCGCCGAATGGCCCGTCGGCGTCGACCTGATCTCTCGCTTCCGCTCGACCAAGCAGGTACAGGAGACCCTGGAACGCATCAGTAATGGCAAAGTCGACATCATCGTGGGAACGCACAAGCTCCTGCAGGACAACATTCGCTACAAAGATCTCGGGCTGTTGATCATTGACGAGGAGCATCGTTTCGGTGTGCAACAGAAGGAAAAGCTGAAGGCGCTGCGCGCCGATGTCGACATTCTGACCCTCACAGCCACTCCGATTCCTCGCACGCTCAACATGGCTATGTCCGGAGTGCGGGATCTATCATTGATCGTCACACCACCGGCGAAACGCCTGTCCGTGAAGACCTTCATTCGCGAAAGTCAGGACAGCCTGATCAAGGAAGCCGTGCTGCGGGAGCTGTTGCGTGGCGGCCAGGTTTTCTATTTGCACAACGAGGTCAAGACCATCGAGAAAACTGCAGAGCACCTGCAGGAGCTGATCCCGGAGGCCCGCGTCTGTGTCGCCCACGGTCAATTGCCCGAGCGCGATCTTGAACAGATCATGGCCGACTTCTATCACAAGCGTTACAACATCCTGGTGTGCTCGACGATCATCGAGACTGGCATCGACATCCCGAGCGCCAACACCATCATCATGGATCGCGCCGACAAACTCGGCCTTGCGCAGCTGCATCAACTGCGCGGACGAGTCGGCCGTTCGCATCACCAGGCTTAT
>JAUSMU010000495.1 GCA_030645995.1 Gammaproteobacteria bacterium
TGGAGACCATGAAGAAGATCAGCAACAGGAAGACCACATCAATCAACGGTGTCAGATTGATCTCCAAGTCCTGTGTAATGCGGCGCTGAAACTTCACGGGTTGCCAATCTCTCTGATTTCGACACGGCGATCGCTGTGCAACGCGTCCACCAGCTTGATCGATTCCTGCTCCAGATTCAGCACCAGGGTATCAACACGACGCATGAACATACGATGGAACATATAGCTGGGAATGGCGACACAAAGTCCGGCTGCCGTCGTGATCAGAGCCTGCGAGATGCCGCCCGCCAACGCACCGGGATCACCCGTGCCTTGCACCATGATTTCGCTGAAAACCTGGATCATGCCGAACACGGTGCCCAGCAGACCGAGCAACGGGGTAATGGCTGCGATGATGCCCAGTGTATTGAGATAACGTTCGAGATCGTGCACCACCAGACTGGCCGCCTGCTCGATGCTCTCGGTCATCGCGCTGCGTCCATACTTGGCGTTGATCAGGCCTGCGGCCAGAATCTGACCAAGCGGTGAGGCCAGTCTCAACTCGCGCAGATGCGCTGCGTCGAGTTCGTTATTCTTGATCCAGGTCCACACCTGGCCGAGGGTATAGCGTGGGGAAATGCGCGTCGTGCTGAGTGTCCAGAAGCGCTCGATGACGATGGCAATAGCCACGATCGAACTCAGAATGATGGGCAGCATCAACCAACCGCCTGCCTTGATTATTTCAACCACAGTCTACCTCCGGGAATGACGGCGGCTACTTTACCATACTCAATCACCGCCACGTGAGCGCGACTTGACCACCTCCAAGCGGGGGCTGTCGACCCCGTGCAAACGCGCCGATTCCTGCGTCGGTCGCGTGAACCAGTAGCGCCGGTGACTGCTGCGAAACTCTGTGGGAACCATCGGGCCAGATACCTCCCCCAGGCGCAGACTGAGTGCGCCGGACAACGCGGTGTTGTAAGGCACCGCGCCCAGCGCGTTGTAGCGAGCCACCACTGCCGACGCCGGATGTCCGAACTGACTGCGATAGCCCGCCGAGTACAACACAACACTGGGTCGCACAACCTCCAGAAATCTCTCCGAGGAGGAGGTACGACTACCATGATGGGGCGCGATCAGCACATCGCTGGCTAGCGCGGTGCCTTGCAACTGCAACAGATGCCGTTCTGCACCCACTTCAATGTCGCCCGGTAACAGCACGCTCTGCTCAGCGGCCTCGATGCGCAGCACGCAGGAACTGTCATTGCCCGCGTATGACATTCCTCCGGGTGGGTGAAGAATCTCGAATATCACTCCATCCCACACCCAGCGTTCGCCCCGCTCGCACAAGGCAAAATTCGCCAGCTTGTCGCTCTCCTCCGGCCATGTACTGCCCGCTATGCTCTCAACCTCCAGCAACTTCAAGACGGACTCCAGACCTCCGGCATGATCGTTGTCAGCATGGCTCACGATCAGGCGATCCACTCTACGCAAACCACCTTGCCTCAGGAACGGAAAAACTACTGCGCTGCCGGTGTCGAAGCTCTCGCTGAGACGCGGCCCGGTGTCATAGACCAGCACATGGGTCGCAGTCTGGACCACCACAGCTAGCCCCTGCCCGACGTCGAGCACCGTGAGCTCGGCAACACCGTCCTTGAGAAGCTGCCGCTGCGGAAAAAGCAGTGGCAAAAACATCACCAGCGCCAGCCAACGGGAGGGCCAGCCCCGTGGCATAAGCAACAGCAACGAGCCCGCACAGGCAAACACCAGAGACGCCGTCGTGAGTCCGAAAAACTGCCAGAGCACCAACCCGGATGCGTGACTTGTCAGCTTCTGCAGCATCCAGATCACCACTCCCAGTACATGGTTGGCGAGGGTCAAAAGCAGAGTTCCAAGCGGAGCATGGATCAGCAGCAACAAAGTCCCCAGCAAGGCCGGAGGCACCACCAGGATATTCACCAGAGGAATCGCCAGCACATTGGCCAAGGGCGAGAGCAATGACAGCTGCTGCATCATGATTGCCAGCGGCACGATCATGCCGATGAACACCACATATTGCGGCTGCACGTGTTGCTGCCACAGGCGTCGCCCGTCCCAGCGCGGGCGCTCATCGTCGTCAACGCTGCCGAACTCGTCTCCTTTTTTGCTGCGACGATGGCTCGCACCGCGCAATCGTCTGATGCCACCGAAGGCCAGCAACAACGTTCCGACCGCTCCGAACGACAACCAGAATCCTGCTCCGGTCACACTCAAGGGATTGATCAGCAGCACCAGAGTCAACGCCAGACAGAAACTGAATGAGGGCGGAAATTGCCGACCGACAAGCTGACCACTCATGAAGACCAGCACCATGATGCAGGAGCGTTGCGTCGGCACTGAAAACCCCGCCAGCAAGCAGTATACGAAGGCGCCGAGCACGGCGCTCACCGCCCCACATTTTTGCGCAGGGATCCGCAACAACAGCCACGGACTCAGGCGTGCCAGCCAATTGCTCAGCCCATAACAGAGCAGCGCGATGAAGGCCACGTGCATCCCGGAAATGACGATCAGATGATTGGTTCCCGTTGCCGTGAACAACGACCAGCTCTCTGCACTGATTTGCTCCTGATCCCCCAGTACCAGCGCCAGAATAATGCTGGCATGAGGCAACTCCCGCATTGCGACCAGCAGCCTCGCGCGCAGGTGGTAGCGCATGAGGGAAATGGATGGCAACTCCAGCAGTTGGGAGCGGTCATCAAGGCGCGCATTGAAAGGGTTCTCGCGCACATAGCCTTTTGCGGTGAAGCCCTGCTGGAACAACCAGCCCTCGTAGTCGAAACCACCGGGATTGGCGAAGCCGTGGGGTTGATTCAAGCGCACACGCAGCAGCCAGCGCTGATCGGGGATCATATCGGCGTCGCTATAATGGTTGAGCAGAATTTTGCGATCGTTGAACCGAGCTGCGAGTTCCGGAGACTGACGGTGACAATCCTCAGGCAACAAGGTGAAACAGCTTTGCTCCACCTGGAATGTGAACTGCTGGGAGCGCGCGCTGGTTTGTGGCAGGCCACGCACCTCGCCGATGACCCAGAAGTCTTCTCCCTCCAGATCACCCGGCAAAAGCGCAGCCACATGAGCATTGCCAACGCCGACGGCCCAGCCAAGCCCCAGCAGCAAGGCTGCTGCTATCGCCATCGGTGCCGGACCACGCCACCAGGTCACGCATAGCGGCACAGCCAGCACGATTAGCCAGGGGGCATGAATAGCGGGCAAATCTGGAAAACGAGAGACTGCGGCGACGCCGCAGCAGAACGCGATCATCCGTGAGCGCATGGTTCGGCAGTCCGAGCAGAAAATTCACTTCCAGTATAGGAGCAAGTCCGGTAACCGGCTGCTACGAAGCCTGAATAAATTTACTCGAAGCGCAGAGCTTCGGCGGGTTGCACCTGCGACGCTCGGTAGGCCGGGTAAAGTGTCGCCAGAACGGAGAGCAGGAACACTCCGACACTGACACCCACAATGTCACTGAGAAGTATCTGCGATGGCAGGAAGTCCACTGGATAGACCTCCGCGCTAAGCAGTTTCACGCCCAGAATAGACTCGATCAGTCCGGCGATGTCACTGATTGTCAGAGCGAAGAACACTCCGAACGCGACCCCCAATCCAGTGCCGATCAGGCCCACGACGCAACCTTGGGTCATGAAGATGCGGCCGATGGTCTGTGGACTGGCGCCGAGGGTCCGCAGGATGGCGATATCGCCGCGCTTGTCGCGCACGATCATGATGAGGCTTACCACCAGATTGAAGGCCGCAACCCCCACCAGCAACCACAGAAGGAAACCAACGATGGTGCGCGAAAATTGAATGTTTTCGTAAATATTGCCGAACAGCTGCATCCAGGTCTGCACCTCGAAGTCCACTGACAACTGCTCCTGCAGCTCGGCGCGCACCTCACGCACCGCGAACAGGTCATCAATGCGGAAGCGCAGGCCGGTGTAACTGTCGCGGTAGCGATACAATGCCTGCGCATCCTGCAGCGTGATCATCGCCATGGCGCTATCCAGTTCGAGAGTGCCTACACGATAAATACCAGCAACCGTGAACTGGCGTTGAGTCGGCAATGGCACCAGCGGATTGACCGATACATTCAGGGAATAGAGACTGACCTTGTCACCCAGCCCGACACCCAGATTCTCCGCCAGGGTCGCCCCCAGCACGATGTTGAAGCGTCCGTCGGTCAATCCCGCCAGGCTGCCACTGAGCATGAAGCGGTCGAGGATGGAAATGCGGCCTTCCTGTTCCGGGTCGATGCCATTGACGAGAACACCTTTGGAATAACCCGGCACCGCCAGCACTCCAGTAGCCTCGATCAGCGGCGCGGTGGCAAGCACCCTGGGATTGGCATCCAGCAACGCTTGAATCGGCCTCCACTGTTCCGGTGTCTGCCGCTCCTGCGCCTTGACGGTGGCATGGGGCAGAATTCCGAGGATGTTCTCGCGCACCTCCCGGTCAAAACCATTCATGACTGACAGCACTGTGATCAGGATGGTGATGCCCAGCGCCAAACCGCTGATGGTCAGCAAGGACATGAAGGACACGAGCTGACTGCGGCGCCCCACGCTGACATAACGCAACGCCATCCACGCGGCGAAGGAGCTGGCCGCGAGAGGCCCTATGGCGGAGGAGCGGCGTGTTTCAGCGGCCATCGGCATCCCCGTCCACTGCGCCCTGCGGTTCCAGTCGCCCGTTGCGCAGCAGCAGCACCCTGTCCAGCGAGCGGGCAAACTCCTCATCATGGGTGACGACGATGAAGCTGGTCGCGAGCTGGGTGTTCAGCTCCGCCATCAGCAGATGAATCTCGTGTGCCGTATGG
>JAUSMU010000500.1 GCA_030645995.1 Gammaproteobacteria bacterium
GTGGAACGACGAGGTACAACGTTTTCCCCGGCTCGGTTGTGAAAGATCCTTTGCTGACTGCACGCGCGCACATTACGTATCTATCGGTCATGGTGAACCTCCTTGGTAACTTCCAGAACTTTAGTGGATATCGTTGAACACTTCGGGGGGTTGTTCAGCAATTTCCATAGATGAGGGTTCCGACAATTCGGTTGATCTCAATTTCAGCTCATCCTTTTTGAAACGCTGTATTACCTCAATTCCGTCGAGAATTTCTTTTCCAATATATCGATTACTCATGTTTGATCCCTCTGAGATCTCAAGACGCGGCCAACCATCCCCGCCCCACAGCAAACTCAACCTGTGAAATGAACCACTGATAAATCTCTTCGTTCTCACTCTCGATAAACTGGTGGGCCTTCAACACCTGGCTCTTCGTGATGCCGTTATTTCTCCAGGCCCGGCCTTCGCTGGTCATGTTGTGAAGAAACGGTAACAGCCGATCTATCACCTTCAGCAGCTTTGCTTCCTTGGTCTGTCCGGCCTCCTGCTCCTCCCAGACATCGACTAGATTCGCTATTGGATTTCCCACGTGGGACGCAAGTCTGTTGACGCATTTGCGCTCTTCGATATGCGCGCTGCTGCGGGCGCTTCCGTAGAGAAACGTGTCGCCCGCATCGATCTCGCCGAGATCATGAACGAGAGCAAGCTGCAGGAGTTTCAGCAAATCAAAATCATCTTTGAGCAACTCGGCGAACGCCCAGCAGGCAATCGCCAGATGCCATGAGTGCTCGGCGGAGTTTTCGACACGCTCGCCTCCGTTGATGTAAGTCCGGCGATTGACTGACTTCAAGCCATCGAATTGAAGTAGAAATTCTGCTATCTGACTCACCCTGTCACTCACACTTCTCTCCTTTTCTCCACTTGTGCAAAAGATGACTACGGCGCGTACTTCCCAAACACCTGCGCCTCGGTCAGCGTGTTGGTGCTGTTCGCGAAATCGTAATACGCAGGCTTTTTGTCGATGAAAATCTGCTCCTTCAATTCCAACCCGGGTTGATCCTGGAACAACCCCGCCGGGATAATGTACTCACTGCCGGGTTTGAGTCGATAGAACAAGTGCGTGCCGCAGGTCTTGCAGAATCCCCGCTCGGCCCACGCCGATGATGCATATTGCGTGACGTTTTCGACACCCGAAATCTGCACATCGGTTCCACAGTGAATCGCGATCAACGGCCCCCCGCCCCACCGACGACACATGCCACAATGACACACCTCTACATCGGTGGCCGCCTTGGCGACAATGGCGACGGCTCCGCACAAGCATTTTCCTTGCATCGTTTCCTTGTTCATTTGGTCTCCAAGAAAAAATTATTTTGCAGAACACTCACCCAATACGTTACAGATGGCTGAAGAACTCCGGAGAGTTTTGCCATCTGTCATGCATACCATCGACGTAGGTGATCTTCAGAGCCGCCAGCTCTTCCTCCGTCACACCGGACAAACAACCGAGATTAATCCCGTACATCTTTCCAATCGGAGTCTCCGTGCCGATTCCGAATGGTCGCACTCCGCAGTGTTTGCAAAAGTAGTGCTGGTTCTTCTTGCTGTTGAAAAGATATTGAGTCAGTTCCGACTCACCGCTCAGCAGTCGAAACCCCTCTTCTCGTGCTACCGCAGGCCAGAACCGGGTGCGACGACAGATGGAACAGTTGCAGCGATAGGTGCTCTCGGTCAGATCCAGCTCTGCCTCGAACGTGACCGCTCCGCAATGGCAACTGCCGTGGTATGTCTTGATCATTCGCTTCTCCTGCTGTCGCATGACAATGTTGTTCGCGGATACTCTACCGATGAAACTCGACGTAGAACCGTACCTTGCCAAGCGGTTTCACCTCATGCAAAACAGTGGGCTCCACCACTCCAAAAGTATTACTGTTCAGGACCACAACTTCTGTCTCGGGTCCGTTGATTGTGTACTGCAACGCCCCTTCAAGCACCACGATTTTTGCCCATACCGACTCCTTGGTCTGGTGCGCATGCAGAAGCCCGCTCGGGACGCTCTCTTCCGTGAACTCTGGCGTTCTTTTGTAGGGCGTAACATTGTCTGGTAACAGTTTCATAACGACCTCTGTGACGATCACCCGGGCGGTTTTTCCCCTGCCACTGTAATCAAGGGCTCGGCAAATTGAAAATACGCGGCCCTAGAAGCAATGCTTAACTCCAAGGATCCTCCATGGCGTCAAACAGCAACTTCTGATCACCGAGTGTCCGCTTGGATTGACCCTCATCGGGCGTAAGAGTGCTTTGGCCGCGTTGAAATGTGCTGCCAAGAAGAATTTCATTTTTTCGCGGCAACATGAATAAGCTTCTGCCGCCTGAGTAAGCGATGTAGTCAACCTCTTCCTGCGGCAGCAGCGCCAGCAGTTGCCCTTTGATTGGGAACAGGTCAGGGTCCACAAAAATATCGCCTGACCCTAAGCCCATGCAATTGATGATGGTCGCTTCCTCCAGAGAATGGATATCTGCCTGATTCTTCAATTCCCGTTGGACAACTTCCCCGCCATGACTCGTGAAGTCTTCGAGCAATGCAGGCAGATAGAAGGTCGGATCAATGAGCATAGTGTCGTAACGACGAGCAACGCGCGCGCGAAAGGGATGCTGCTCCGCTGTCAGTTTAGCAAGGCCCGGGAACATGTCGGGGTAGGCATCCACCACGTTGTCTTGCGCCGGAGGAATATCGCCGAATTCATAGTTGGTGATCCAGCGCACGCCATAGCGCTCTCCGAGGAGTGTCTGATAGTAGCGATAAGAGAATCTCATGGCACTTTCGAATTGGCGCAGAAATTCAAAGCTGACATTATTAGGTGCGAAGACAGATGTCGGAGACCATTGCGCTCCAGCGATGTTCGATGTCGTGTTCGGTGGCAGATCTCTGGCGTAGATGCGCACCTGATATCCGCGTTCCTGCAGCAGCCGCGCGCTTGCCAATCCTACTGCGCCACAGCCAATCACTGCGCAACGTTTGTCCTGGCTTTCTGGCACCAGCTCCGCTGCCAACTGTGCTGTGCCCCAGGAAAGTGTGACCCCTCCACCGCCGTGGCCGTAATTATGAACGACCGTCTTGTCGCCCAATTTTTCGGCGCGCACGACAAACCCACTGGATCGGTACGGACGCAGGCCAACCAGCGTACGAATCACGCGATCCGCCGACACGTTGACCCGCCTCAGGGGGGTGCCAGAAGGGGAATAATGTCGCGAGCTTTGTGCAAATGAAAAGCGCGGAGCGAGAGCAGCGCCTAACAGGAGAGGGGCGAGCTGAAGAATCCGACGACGGCTGGGCATGATAGCTCCGCAATAAAGTTTTTTACGCATCGCCGCACGCCCTGATCTTCGCGGCCAGCGCTGCCAGTTTTGCGTGATCTTCTCGCTTGTAGTCATGTGAGGAGATGTAGCCTTCGTATTTATCGAAAAACTTATCCACGTTAGACGATATTGGTTTGAAGTCCAAACTATTGCCTGTGCCATGCATGGGGAAAAGTTTGGCGTGTAGATGGTCAACGCCATACCCTTCAAAAATCATCCCCGTGCGGGCGACATCTTCCAGCGCGCGATCAAGAAGCAGCCCCACTTTCTTCGCAGCAAGGACCAATGAGGCGATTTCATCGTCCTGCTGCGCAAAGAGGTAGCTGGACAAGTGTCGCTTGGGGATTACCACTGTGAACCCCGGGGTGTTCGGGCGCCCGGAAAGAAACGCCATATGCGCCGAGTCCTCCCATATCTTATGACAAGGGGTGACTCCAGAAACCATTTCACAAAATACGCAGCTCACGATTGATGCTCCATGCTAAATACCTATTACGCCCCAAAACATCCGCAGCGAAGTCGCTCACGTCAGATTGATCTGATACCGACACGCGCTTCCCCCACCGAGTGCCGCCGATTTTTGAAACTCTTCACAAAACACAGCACCACACTTTTCTACCACTCTTTGCGACGCTCGATTGCCAGGGTCTGTGGTAATGGAGATATGCCTCAGCCCGGTAAAACTGATTTTCTCCAACAGCTGCGACAATGCAGACGTGGCGTAGCCTTTGCCGCTCTTCCAAGGCACCACGGAATATCCCACGTGACCGGGAACATGAGGTGGAAGATCTTCTGATCCATGCTGCCATCGAAAACCTATCACGCCACAGAATTCTCCATCCCAAATCCAACTCATGAAACCCGGCAGCCGTTTGGCAAGCGAGCCATCAGGCATTTTTATAGGTTCGCCCTTCGCCTCCAGGTCCGTTAATCCAATAATAAAGCCGTGTGGATCTTTTGATATGGCTTCGAGTTCTTCAGCCGCTGCCTCGGGACGAAGTGTGTTTGGGGACCAGCCTGTGCGCAACGCTGCTTTATAGGACTCAAGGCAGTCGATCGATGGCGTGATTATTTTAACGGTCATATTCATGTATAAACTCATCGACTCGAAGTGTGGTGGTAGTGATAGACTCGCCGCACGAACGTTA
>JAUSMU010000018.1 GCA_030645995.1 Gammaproteobacteria bacterium
GTGGCAGACCTTGATACTCGCAGGCTGGAATCCGTTGCTGACGAACCTCCCTGTGGAAAGTCTGGTGTTTGCGCATCAGGCTGATTACTACCGCGCTATTCAGAACAGCACGGCAGGCGCGGATTCGGCACCTTTCATTGAATTCATGTTGTGGATGATTCTGGATACTGTAATTGAAAATGAAGCTGTCGCTTTTTGATCGGAAATCATTTCGCGAGCGCTATCTTGTACCTGCGCTGCGTGGTGGAACACGCAGGGAAGGGTTCCATACTGGCAGGTCAATGATTCTGCAGGTTACGTACAAGCTGTAAGTACAGCACTTTAAAAGGCAACCAAATGAGTAAACAAGGCCGGATCTGGTTTATCTTTCAACTGGTATTGCTGATGTGTGCGCTGAGTGTGGCGATTAATACTCAAGCGCAAGAACAAAAGATGTTTTCCGTTGCAGGCGGCCCACTTAACCTCTTTTCAGAGGACTTCCCTGTGGTGCTCTATGAAATCAGTGGCTCTGAGTTGCTGGAAGTAGACAGGCTTGCGGAGCAGCAGAGTAAAGCATTTTTTGTCAGGCTGTATCACAGTCATGGTTTAGTACTGATTGGAAGCGAGACTGAAAGTGGTTCGCTTCAGCTTACAGTTGTGGATATTGATAACATTGAAGAAAAAGCTAGCTTTGAGCTAAATATTTGCGAAAGCTGCATACACGCATTCAGTCACTTGCTTGAGATGCCCGACAATAGACTGATTTATGCTTTTGTCATTGGTGAGGTAGTTCAAGGAACGGCGAATCTACACGTAGAGGGAGTAGTGGTGGGGGATGGAACTCAGGTTCCCCTTACGCTAGATGATTTAAAGTATGCAGTTAATTTCGGCAACCCTGGGGGGAATGTTGATGGAGGGGATGAGCTTCGCTCAATTTACTCAATTGGGAAAGATGCTGTTTTTGGTTATTCGCAGCAACTCCCCATGAATTGGACTCTCCCTGACGAGCTTATGCTTAAACGAGAAGACACTATATTTCAGGTAGTCAACAATAATGAAGTCAGGCTCATTACGACTCCAACCTTAGCTACGTCGGCAAATGGTGATCGCACGACCTTGTATGCCTACGACAAAACTTCTGAGGCATGGTCTTCGATCACTGTAAACGGAAATCGATTGAGAGTCAGAGGTTTTGGAGAATGGATTGCAACCGAGGAGGCGTATCGTGAGACCGAGCTTAACAATGTCACATTCGATTTTGCACCAGGGACATTTCTCGCTCCAGAAGAAAGGATCGCATACTCTCAAATGAGACAAACTGGTCGTCTGTATTTATACAATGTCTCGTCCAAAGCATTCGTCGAGTACATGACAGGAAACCCCGATAGCGAGGTTCTGCTAATTGATGGCGATGATATCTATATCCGTGTGGGCGACGAGCTAATAAAAGGCCAGATTGCAGGAGATCAGCTTGTAGACCAAGAAGTGCTGGTGAAGGCACCTGAGGTGCTTAATCTTCACTGGCTCGCAGTGTCACCACGGGACTGACTCTGGCAACTCTTTCTCAGGTTAGGGTTAGATCGCTGCCAGGTTAAGTGTGCAGTTGAGCGCTTGGAGCGTGCAATATCTGACTGAGGGCAGTCGCTGGAAGCTGTGCTGGAGGGAATGAGCAAAGAGCTCACTGCAAAGTCCCGCAAATAACCTCTTGCCACCCATTCCGACTATCCCGCCCCCACCGAAACCACTTGAGAAGCCCCCACCGCAGAGGTGACAATGCGGCCGGAGTTGCAGAACGTAGATTCTGTCCGACCGCGCTCGTGAGCGCCCCAAGAGCTGAAAACA
>JAUSMU010000041.1 GCA_030645995.1 Gammaproteobacteria bacterium
TGAGGTTCTGCTGCCAGCTCCGGATTATCCACTATGGACTGCGGCTGTGAGCCTCGCCGGCGGTACTCCGGTACATTATGTCTGTGATGAAGGCGCCGACTGGTTCCCCGACCTCAAGGACATGGAAAAGAAGATCACGCCCAATACCAAGGCACTGGTCATCATCAATCCGAACAATCCGACAGGCGCGGTCTACAGCAAGGAAGTGCTGCTGGATATCGTCAAGTTCGCCCGCAAGCACAAGCTGGTGATCTTCTCCGACGAGATTTACAGCAAGATTCTCTACGACGATGCGGTGCACATTCCCATCGCTTCGCTCTGCGACGACCTGCTGGTGGTGACCTTCAACGGCCTCTCCAAATCGTATCGCCTGGCTGGTTTCCGCTCCGGCTGGATGATTCTGAGCGGCGCGAAAGACAAAGCCGAGAATTACATTGAGGGCTTGGAGATTCTCTCCAACATGCGTCTGTGTGCCAACGTGCCCGCCCAGTATGCAGTGCAGACGGCACTCGGTGGTTATCAGAGTATCAACGAACTCATACTGCCTGGAGGCAGGTTGCGCGAGCAGCGTGATCTGGCCTGGAGCATGATTTCACAGATTCCGGGCGTGACTTGTGTGAAGCCGAAGGGCGCGATCTATATGTTCCCGAAACTGGACCCGCAAATGTATCCGGTGAAGGATGATGCGAAGTTCATTTACGACTTGCTGGAAAAGGAAAAAATTCTGCTGGTGCAAGGGAGCGCGTTCAACATCAAAGACAAGAATCACTTCCGCATAGTGTTCTTGCCCAGCAGCGATGTGTTGCAACAGGCGATTTCCAAGATCGAGCGGTTCCTGCAGAAGGTCGAGTTTTAGTATCTCTTTAACCTCTGGAGAAACTGAATCCAAGTGCCGTCAGCTTGGCCGCTACTGTTGGCGTAATCAGTCCGTCATCCAGCAGGCCTTGGTCGAAGGTGTAATGTGAGAATTCGCGGCGGGCGCTGAGGGTTTTGCGGATGTTGTCGAACACTGCCGCGCCGTTGACGGTGGTGGCGACCCGCAGGCGCTGGTCGATGGCACTGACGCTGAAGGCAGCGCGCAGACACTCCGCCCAGACACGCTCGTCCGGATTGCTCACATCACTGCGCTGCAATTCCTCCAGACGTACTGCCAGTCTTGTTCTGGATTCCGCCACAGAGTGGCTGGCTGAATTTGCCGGCAATTCGAAGTACTGCAAGAAGGCCTCGTAATTACGTTCACTCGCACTACGTTTGGCTTCTGCGCTATAGCCCGCGATGTGGGGAGTACCGAGGCTGATTAGACCGAGTAAATCGCGAGATATCTCCGGCTCATTTTCCCACACATCCCAGAGCGTCAGCAGGTCGTTGCTTCTCTCCAGTCTTTTGAACAGCGCCGCGTTGTCCACCACCTCGCCGCGAGAGGCATTGATCAGCAGAGTTCCTGGCACCAGCCGATTTAGTCGCTCCTCATTCAACAGATGCCAGGTCGGATGTTCGCCATCGCGACTCAGTGGCGTGTGTAATGAAATGAGTGATGCAGACAGCGCAGTTTCCAGGTCGCAAAAATGGACATCCCCAGCCTCCTGCCTCTCCACCAGCTCCGCCACAAATGGATCGCAGACGACGCAATCAACACCCAACTCCCGCAGGCGCCGATAGAGTCCCCTGCCAACATGGCCGAAGCCGATGATGGCCGCGCGCTGGCCTTGCAGAGAAAACACGTCTCTGCAGATGAGTTCGGCGATGCCGCTCAGGCAATATTCCACCACGGCGTTGGCATTACTTCCTGCAGCTTCCGCCACACCAATTCCAGCCGCGCGCAAGTAGCTCAAATCCAGATGATCAGTGCCACTTGTCGCTGTCGCCACGAACCGCACTCGCGAACCTTCCAGCAGCGCACGATCCACCCGGGTGATGGAACGGACCAGCAACACATCGGCGTCACGCACGTCGGCCGCGCAGATCTGGCGACCCGGCAGCAGCCGCAATTCACCGTGTTGACGAAACAAGTCTTCGACGGCAACGATGTTCTCATCGGCCACTATTTTCAAAGTGCTTGTTAGCTCGGCACCTGAGTTCATAGAACCTGTTTTCATGAGTCCTCCGTTTCGGCAACCGTCACCGGCTGCAAGCTCACCAGCAAGGCCAAATAGCGCTCTATTATTTGCGGTTCGAGGCCCTCGCGTTGCAGCAATTCTCGAACACCTTGTGCCTCGGGCGCACACCACCGCAGCGAGGAAACGGGTATCTGCGAAAACGGCTCCTCAGGCGAGTCGACATCCTGCACGATCGTCGCCAGCGTTCGGCTCAAGCGCGCCTCGGACTCATAGCGCTGCAACAGCGCGGGGCCTTTGTTCGCGCCCCGGTAGGAAAGTAAGGCAACATCAGCGAGATTCTCATACAACAAGGGAATTGATTCGAAATGTCGCAGCAAGCAGGTAGCGGCCACGGGGCCGATGCCGGGAACACCGGGAATACTGTCTACCGCATCCCCCACCAGCCCGAGATAATCGGGGAACTGCTCGGCTCGAATGCCGTACTGCTCGACGATGTGTTTACGAAAACGTCTTGAAGCGCCGCTGAAATCCCAGAGGTGATCCTGCTCGCTGTGCAGCAATTGCGCGAGGTCCTTGTCGCGGCTGACGATACTGATGCCGGGCGGGCCGTCCAGACTCATTTCCCCGTGTTGCGCTCGCACCCGGGCCGCGAGCGTGCCGATGATGTCATCCGCTTCGTACACCCGACTTCCAAATGCAGACACTCCCAGAAGGGTCGTCAGCTCGGCACAGGCCTGCAGCTGTCGGGCCAGATTCTCGTCGGGAAGCTCACGATTGGATTTGTAAGCTGGATAGAGCGCATGCCGGAAGCCGCAGAACAGGCTTTCATCGAAGGCTGCGGCCACGTGCTGAGGACGAGCCTGCCGCAGGAAGCGCAGCAGGAACTGGGCAAACCCGAAGAAGGCACTCAGATCCCGGCCATCCTGTGCCACCACCTGCAGATGCGGAGAGAAATAAGCCTGAAAGATGTAGATGGATGCATCCACCAGATACACGGGTTTGGACATGAGAGGTCTCAGCAGCGAATCAGGGGTTCCCTTATTTTTTCTTAATCAGGTAATGGTAGCGATCGCCCTGTTGGTGTTTGTCGAGCAACTCATGGCCGAGGAACAGGCAGAACTTGGGGACGTCACGGGTGGTAGAGGGATCGGTTGCTACAACTTCCACCACTTCGCCGGACGCCATATCCCTGATGCGGTTGTGCAATAGCATCACGGGCTCGGGGCAGAACAGGCCGCAGGCATCCAGCTGGCTGACTGGCTGCACCTGCAGGCTTTCATCGTTGTGGTCAGGCATTGCAAACTCTCGGTTAAAGGATTCAGTACGGAATTCCAGCGCACCGCAGTATCAAGGACCTCAGCGCCGCAGGCTCACCAGTGAACACGTCTCGGTCTGGGTGTCGAAGGTGATGCCTATGTCACCGCGCTCCAACTGTTTGCGCAGCGCCTGCACCTTCTGCTCCAGGGTATAGACCACGTCGCCGTAGTCAGTGCCCTCGCGGCTGGCGTACTCCTCCAGAATCGCGGTCAGAGTCTCCGGCGCCAGTTGCTCATAGGGGATATCCAGCATTGCGTTCGTATTACTCCCAGGGCAGGTTGACACAGTCAATCTGTGCTGACTCTGACTTGATCGCCTTCAAGGCACTGAAGGGGAACAGCTTCGGATCGGCAAGCTGGGACGGCGCCACGTTGGCAATACTGCGAAAGATGCTCTCCACGCGGCCGGGAGTTTCCTTGTCCCACTGCTTGAGCATCTCCTTGATGTTGCGACGCTGCATGTTCTCCTGCGTCCCGCACAGGTTGCAGGGAATGATCGGGAACCCGCGCAGCTGTGCGTATCGGGCGATCTCCTGCTCGCTGCAATAGGCCATCGGCCGAATCAGCACATTCTGTTTGTCATCGCTGAGCAGCTTCGGTGGCATGGCCTTGAGTGTGCCGCCAAAGAACATGTTCAGGAACAGCGTCTCCACGATGTCCTCGCGATGATGTCCCAGCGCAATCTTGGTGGCGCCTATTTCTCTGGCATAGCCATAGAGGTTGCCGCGCCGCAGTCGCGAGCACAGGCCGCAGAAGGTCTTGCCCTCGGCAGTCTTCTCTTTGACGATGGAATAGGTGTCTGCCTCGATGATATGGAAATCCACCCCCAGTTTGGACAGATATTCGGGCAGCACGTGTTCGGGAAAGCCGGGTTGCTTCTGATCGAGGTTGACTGCCTTGATGGCGAAGTCGATCGGCGCGTGCTTCTGCAGGCTGAGCAGGATGTCCAGCATGGTGTAGGAGTCCTTGCCACCGGACATGCAAACCATGACCAGATCACCTTCCTCGATCATGTTGTAATCGGCAATGGCGCGGCCGACATCTCGACGCAGATTCTTGTGGCAGCGATTGAGATGGCGCTGGCGGCGCTGGTCCTCGCTTTCTGTCCGCGCCTCAGTGACATCTACTTCAGTGACATCCACTTCCATCATTTCCACATCCATCATGTTCAAACCTTTCCACTCACACGTAAAATTTCTCGCCGGCAGCAGCCATTGCCCGCAGCCGCTCAGTCGGCCGATACAAGGGTCCCAACGCGGCGTAGCGATCGGCCTGTGCACAGAACTGTGACAATCCTACCGATTCGATATAACGCAGCGCTCCGCCTCTGAAGGTCGGGAAGCCCAACCCGAGGATCAGCCCCATGTCCGCCTCAATGGGATTCGACACGATGCCGTCTTCCAGGCACCGCACTGTTTCCAGACACAGTGCCAGCATCATGCGCTCGACAATCTCGGTATCGGTGAACACGCGCTGGTGCTGTCGTGCAGCAGCCAGTTTCGCGACAATGGCATCGTCCACAACCTTGTTCTGCCGACCACCGCTGCCAGGTTCGTAGCGATAGAAGCCCGCTCCACTCTTCTGCCCGTACTGCCTTTCTGCAAACAGCAGGTCCATCGCGCTGACAAAGTCGTAGGCCATGCGCTCGGGAAAGCCCTCGGCCATGACCGCTTGCGCATGCACGGCGGTGTCGATACCGACGACATCGAGCAACCAAGCTGGCCCCATCGGCCAGCCGAATGCTTCCATGGCGGCGTCGATCTGCCGATAGTCCGCACCATCGCGCACCAGCTGCGAGAAGGCTCCAAAGTAAGGAAACAGAATACGATTGACGAGGAAGCCGGGGCAATCGTTGACGACAATCGGAGTCTTGCCGAGACGCTGGGCGTAGGCCACAGTGGTGGCAATAGTATGCTCCGAGCTTGCCGCACCGCGAATCACTTCTACCAGTGCCATCAATGGCACCGGGTTGAAGAAGTGCATCCCGCAGAAACGTTCGGGATGCTGCAGACTGCTGGCCAGTGAGGTGATCGAAATCGTCGAGGTGTTGGAGGCCAGCACCGTTGTCGGGGAGAGTTTGCTCTCGACCTCGGACAACACAGCCTTTTTCACTTTAGGGTTCTCGACTACCGCCTCGACCACGATATCGACTGTTTCAATGCCGTCGTAATTCAGTGTCGGACGGATGCTGGCCAACACCGTGCGGGCCTTGTCTTCACTCAGGCGTCCCTTGGCAACCTGCTTCTGCAGCAACTGCGACGCCTCGTTGATGCCGGCATCCAGCCCTTGCTGCGCGATGTCTTTCATGAGCACTGGCATGCCCTTGAGCGCAGACTGATAGGCGATGCCGCCGCCCATGATGCCAGCCCCGAGAACGGCAGCTTGTTGCACAGAGCCAGCCAGCGCCTGCAGCTGTTTGCTTTTCTGCTTCAGCCACTGATCGTTGAGGAATATCTGCACCAGATTGGCCGCGATCTCACTGCGCGCCAGTTCGGTGAACACGTGATGTTCTACTTGCAGAGCGGCAGCACGATCCATGCGGACACTGCGGGACATGGCTTCGACTACTCGCACAGGGGCTGGATTGTGATTGCGGCGGTCGGCCAGCAGTCGAGCCTTCGCACCAGCGAAAATGGCGCTGAGATCGATGGGCACAACGGAGCGCTTGCAGGAACGCCGCTCTTGCCATTGCTCCTTGTTATCGAGAGCCTCCTGGATCAGCTCAAGCGCCGTGTCCAGCAACAATTCCGGCGCTGTAATCGTATCGATGGCGCCATCGTTCAATGCTTCCGCTGCGGAGTATTGGCGACCACCGCTGATCCACTCGATGGCCTTGGCGGGATCCATGATTCTGGGGGCCCGCACCGTTCCGCCGAAACCCGGGCAGATGCCCAGCCCTACCTCGGGAAATCCAAACGCGGCTGATGGCGCGGCAACCCGATAATCTGTGGCGAGGCAGAATTCAAGGCCGCCGCCCAGCGCAACACCGGCTATCGCACTCACGGTCGGGAACGGCAGGTCTTCCAGGGCATTGAAGATAGCGTTGCAGTCTTCACACCAGCTCAGTAATTCATCTTCGGGCCGCTTGAATACGGACGAAAATTCGGTGATATCCGCACCGACAATGAAGCTGCTCTTCGCGCTGGTGCACACCAGCCCTTGCAACCCATTGTTCTCAAGCCCGCTGGCGGCAAGTACGTCAATCGCTTCCCGCAACTCGCTCAACGTCGCCTGATTGAATTTGTTGACCGACGCCCCCTGCAGGTCAAAACACAGATGCCCGATGCCGGATTCCATCCGGCTCAGACTGACCGTCTTTCCCGTGTACATTTCGCCACTGTACATACTGCCGCCCCTCGTCTCGTGAAGGCCCGCATTATAGTGAAACTCGGCAGTGATAGACAGTTGCACGCCTTGTCGCCCGCTGGCCTATCCTGCAGAATAGCCACCAACTTCAATGCCCGGGAGATTCCGATGCGTCCTGCTCAACCCCTGTTTCCAAACTCTTGCACTCGCCGCCTTGCGGGAGTCGTCGCTGCGTCGATTGCCACTGTAGGTTTAATCTCGCCTGCGCAGGCGGCAGAACACGCCACCATTACCCTGTATCACCATATTTCCGAAACCACGCCAGCTTCCACCAGCGTGCCACCTGCCAAATTTCGTGAGCAGCTCGAACATCTGCGTCAAGGTGGCTTTCATGTCATTGCGCTGCCCGAGTTGGTGCAGGCCCTGCAGGAGCGCCGCGAGTTACCGGATAAAACAGTTGCCATCACTTTCGACGACGGCTACATCTCGATCTACGACACTGCATTCCCCATGCTTAAGGAGTTTGGCTTCCCCTTCACGGTGTTCATCAACACCCAGCCACACAACGACAAAATGCGTGGCTACATGAGCTGGGAGCAGATAAGCGAGATGTCCGATGCGGGCGTCACCATCGCCAATCACATGGAAAATCATCCCCACATGGTGGATGCGCTCGCCGGCGAGGATGAGGCCGCGCGCATCGAGCGGCTGCGTGCCGAGCTGGTGAGATCGCAGGTCCGCATTCGCGAAGAAACCGGGCAGGATCATCAGTTCATGGCGTATCCCTATGGAGAGTACGATGTGCCGGTCAAGCATATGGTAGA
>JAUSMU010000044.1 GCA_030645995.1 Gammaproteobacteria bacterium
CGATAACCTTGAAGCAATGCTGGTGCTGAACGCCGGTTTGCGCAAGCAGATCTCTATTCAAGAGCAAAATATCGCCACGATTCAGCAGTCAATCACCGACGTTGCTGTCGTGACTCAAGAGATGCCGATGCTGATCAACAAGATGCTGACCAGTATTGAACAGTTCGTAGAGCTCGATGTGCCATTCCAGCTCGAAGAACGCCGTTCACGTTTGCAATTTGCTCGCGACGCAGTGGACAGCCCTGACGTTTCCGTAGCAGAAAAATTCCGTCAAATTCTGGTTCTGTATCAAGTTGAAAACAACTACGGCCGAACTTATGAAACTTACTCTACAACTCTGAACCTTGATGGTACTGACAGGGATGTGGACATGATGCGCGTTGGCCGTATCGCTCTCGTATACCAGACCAAGGACAGAACAATGACTGGCGCCTGGGATCAACAGTCCCGTTCTTGGGTCGCCCTTGATGCAGCTCAATACCGAACCGCCGTTCAGCGCGCTATCGGTGTAACCAGCGGCCTCTCGTCACCAGCCATTCTGGACCTTCCTATTGTTGCACCGGAGTCAGTACAGTGAAAAAAATAATTAAATTCGCAAGCATTTCAGCTACAGGCCTCCTCCTGTCTGTATCTTCACTTAGTTATGCACAACAGCCTGCATCTCTTTCAGATCTTCTGAATGCAGTTGAGCAGGACCGTGTTGCACAATCACAGGAACACCGTGAGCGTGAACAGCGCTTCCAGCAACAAGCCAACAATCAGCAGCAGATTGTTGACGAGGTAAAAGCCCGTATCGAGCAGGAAAATGCTACGAATGGTGAGCTTACCGTGACATTCGACACTAATCAGCTGACCATTGCCGAGCGCCGCGAAGCTCTGCGTACAGCCCGTGCAGACCTCAATGAACTGCTTGGTACGATCCAGGGTGTTGCCGGTGACTTCCGAGGCATATTCCAGGACTCACTGATAAGTGCCCAGTATGATGGTCGCGAAGAGTTCCTGGATGACTTCATCAACCGCGTAGCCAGCGACACCGAACAGGTTCGTATTGATGAGATCGAGCGATTCTGGTTCTTCATGCAGCAGGAGCTGATTGAATCCGGCAAAGTTGTCAAGTACAGCGGTACCGTCAGCAATCCAGCCGGGGATCAAACCACTCGTACCATCACCCGCATCGGTTCATTCAATGCCGTTGCCGAAGGCGAATACCTGAGCTACAGCGGCGACATCGGCCACCTCCAGGTGTTACCACGTCAACCGTCAGCTGATGTGGTTGGTCGTGCCGTCGCTCTTGAGAATGCCCAGTCAGGCAGTGGCCTTTACCAGATCGGTATCGATCCTACCGGTGCACTCGGTGGCAGCATGATGGCCAACCTGATCAACTTCCCAACTGCAGCTGAGCAAGTGCGCGACAACTCTGGTGTGATCGGTTTCGCGATTCTTGGTGTTGGTGCAATTGCCATACTTATCGGGTTGATCCGAACCCTGATTCTGACCGTGGTTGCGGCAAAAGTTAACGCTCAGATCAAATCTGGCAAAGCCAATAAGAACAATCCACTGGGTCGCGTCTTGCTGGTAGCCGAGGCTAACCCGAACGTTGATACTGAGACGCTTGAGCTGAAGCTGGGCGAGGCAATTCTGCAGGAAACTCCTGCTCTTGAGCGCTTCCTGGTTCTGATCAAGATCTGTTCAACCATCGCTCCTCTGATGGGTCTGCTTGGTACAGTGACTGGTATGATCCAGGTATTCCAACAGATCACCGTATACGGTGCCGGTGACCCCACCATCATGGCTGGCGGTATCTCCATGGCATTGATGACAACGGTAGAAGGTATCGTCGCTGCAATTCCCGCGATCCTCATGCACGCATGGGTCAAGGGTAAGGCTGACGGCATTACTCACATTCTGGAAGAGCAGGCAACAGGGATTATCGCGAGAAAGTCCGAAGAATCTAACAAAGCGTAAGGCTTAACGGAGATTTCCATTATGTATTTCGCTCTTATGGATTTTTATGATGCCATATCCGGATTTATGGACAGGGGAGGCAGTGTACTGTGGGTAATCGCCTTCCTTCTGTTGCTTAAATTCTCGCTGGTATTTGAACG
>JAUSMU010000056.1 GCA_030645995.1 Gammaproteobacteria bacterium
TGTATTGTAGTTTCCAATTCATGCCCCTATAATCGCCGTTCTTTTGTAAGGGTGGATTCAGGCGCGTAGCTCAGTTGGTTAGAGCGCTACCTTGACATGGTAGAGGTCACCAGTTCGAATCTGGTCGTGCCTACCAGAATTCTCCCTTTAGCAGGCAATATCGTGGCGAGTATGCCGCAGTGTGATTTGCGCCAATTGAATCTTTTTGATCATATGTGAGTCGGAAAGCCATACGTTCTGACTCTTTTTTTATTGTCACCTGGAATGCCATGTCGTCAGTTCGATTGCCAGATGGAAGTTCTCGTACCTTCGATAAGCCGTTGAGTGTTGCTGATGTTGCGACCTCTATTGGCGCTGGGCTTGCGCGTGCAGCACTTGCAGGTCGTGTAGATGGTGTGCTTGTTGACACGTCGTTTTTGATCGAGAAGGATTGCGATCTCGCAATTATCACTGAACGCGATGCGGATGGTCTGGAAGTTATTCGGCATTCATGCGCGCATCTGATGGCGCAGGCTGTGCAACGTCTTTTTCCAGAGGCCCAGGTGACGATCGGTCCGGTTATAGAAGATGGGTTTTTCTATGACTTTGCATTTGAGCGACCCTTCACGCCAGACGATCTTCAGAAGATCGAAGACAAGATGCGCGAGATAGTGGCGGAGAATCTGCCGGTTCATCGTTCAATCATGAGCAGGGCAGACGCCATATCAATGTTCGAAGGAATGGGCGAAAAGTATAAAGTTGAAATTATCGCAAGCATTCCTGGAGACGAGGATTTGTCCTTCTATCAACAGGGCGAATTTATTGATCTTTGTCGCGGGCCACATGTTCCTGAAACGGGAAAATTTAAGGCGTTTAAGCTGACGTCGGTGGCCGGTGCTTATTGGCGAGGTGACGCCAAGAACGAAATGTTGCAGCGCATTTATGGTACTGCATGGGGCGACAAGAAAGCTCTTGACCAGTATCTGCAGCGGCTCGAAGAGGCTGAGAAGCGTGATCATCGCAAGATTGGCAAGAGATTGGAATTATTCCACTTCCAGGAAGAAGCGCCGGGGATGGTCTTCTGGCACCCAAAAGGCTGGGCAATTTACCAGGCTATCCAGAGTTATATGCAGTCATTGCAAAAAGCTAATGACTATCTGGAAATTCGGACCCCGCAGCTGGTCGATTACAGTCTCTGGGAGCGGTCAGGTCATGCTGACAAATTTGCAGATCAGATGTTCAGCGTTGAGTCGGAGAACCGTCTGTACGCGATCAAGCCGATGAACTGTCCGTGCCATGTGCAGGTTTTCAACCAGGGTTTGAAGAGCTATCGCGATCTGCCGATGCGATTGGCCGAATTTGGGTCATGTCATCGTTATGAGCCATCTGGCAGTATGCACGGACTGATGCGTGTGCGCAGCTTTACGCAGGACGACGGACATATTTTCTGTGCCGAATCCAGCATCCAGAGTGAAGTTGCCGCATTTATGAAACTGCTCTTTGCGGTTTACAAAGATTTTGGTTTTGATGAAATCATCCTGCGCCTGTCTACTCGCCCTGAAAAGAGGGTAGGCAGTGATGAGCTGTGGGATAAATCCGAGCTGGCGTTGAAGCAGGCATTACAGAGTAATGGTTTGCCATGGGAGTTGTTGCCGGGCGAGGGGGCATTTTATGGTCCCAAGATCGAGTTCTCTTTGAAAGATTGTATGGGGCGCATACAGCAGTGTGGTACCATCCAGGTCGATTTTTCAATGCCGGAGCGATTAGGCGCGCAATTCGTGGCTGAAGATGGCAGCAAGCAGACGCCGGTAATGCTGCATCGTGCAATTCTTGGCTCTTTCGAGCGCTTTATTGGTGTCTTGATTGAACATTATGCCGGTGCGTTGCCTGCGTGGTTGGCGCCAGAGCAGGTTGTTGTGCTGAATATTACTGACAAACAGGCGGACTTTTGCCGGACTGTTAAAAAATCTCTGTCAGACAAAGGGTTTAGAGTTAGTGCTGACTTGAGAAACGAGAAGATCGGTTTTAAAATTCGCGAACACACCATGCAGAAGACGCCGTTCCTGCTTGTAGTGGGTGATCGAGAGGTGGAGACGGGTACTGTTTCCGTGCGTACGCGGGCTGGTGAAGATCTTGGCACAATGACGGTTGAGAATTTTTCTCGTCATCTCGAGTCTGAAGTGGCGAAGTTTGGGCGTACCCAAGTCAGCGATTTATAGCATTAACGTATTGAACAATTAACCAATTTATTAACCAAGTCCGGAGAGAATTAACTAGCGCCTATGAGGAGTAGTTCAAAGAAGCCCGTTATTAACGAGCATATAGATGCCAGCGAGGTTCGCCTGGTGTTGGCCAATGGAGATCAAGCCGGCATCGTGTCTATAGACGAAGCGAGAGCTGCTGCCAGTGAGGCAAAACTGGATTTGGTGCTGATTGCGCCGGAGGCTGAGCCTCCTGTCTGCAAGATCATGGATTATGGCAAACATATTTTTGACTTGAAAAAGCAAAAGGTTGCCAACAAGAAAAAGCAACACAAGCAAACTGTAAAAGAGATTAAGTTTAGACCAGGGACGGAGGAAGGGGATTATCAGGTAAAACTACGCAACCTGATACGTTTCCTTAGCGATGGGGACAAGGCCAAGGTGTCGTTGAGATTCCGAGGTCGTGAGCTAGCCCATCAGCATCTTGGGCTGGAGCTTGTTCAGCGGATCGGTAGAGATCTGGTTGAATATGGCACAGTGGAGCAGGAACCCAAGATGGAGGGTCGCCAGATCGTTATGGTTCTGGCGCCTGCCAAAAAGAAGAAACCGTAAAACATCAGTCCATTGCTGTCTCTGGATAACTGCCAGGCAGACACTAGTCTTTCTGAGGTTGACAGATAGCAGTGGATTTTTTGCGTCTACGGTTTCATTAAACCAACCCTTAGCTGTCTCTTTGGATATGACTTCTGGAGACAACAAATGCGGAGTATGAAATGAGTAAGATCAAGACCCATCGCGGCGCAGCCAAGCGATTCAAGCAGACTGCCGGCGGCTGGAAGCGCAAAAGCGCCAACAAGAGCCACATCCTCACCAAAATGACCACCAAGCGTAAACGTCAGCTGAGAGGCACGTCACTGGTACATCCATCTGACAAGCCTTTGATCGATCGCATGCTTGGAAAGCGTTTCTAAACACAAATTTTTGAGAGGATTGAAAAATGGCTCGAGTTAAAAGAGGCGTCACCGCGCGACGTCGTCACAAGAAAGTTATGAAGCTTGCGAAAGGCTACTATGGTGCACGGAGTCGAGTGTACCGAGTCGCCAAGCAGGCCGTCATCAAAGCTGGTCAGTATGCTTATCGCGACCGCAAGACCAAGAAGCGAGTGTTCCGCGCCCTATGGATTACGCGAATCAATGCCCAGTCACGTGTTAACGGCATGACTTACAGTCAGTTGATAGCAGGTTTGAAGAAAGCCAACATCCAGGTCGACAGGCGTGTGATGGCCGATCTGGCTGTGCATGACAAGTCCGCCTTTGCAGCGCTGGTCAATCAAGCTAAAGCAAGTCTGGCTGCATAAGGCCTGCCTTTTCACGATTGAGTACATGTCATGGTAGATACCGTTTCCCTGGTTGATGCGGCACTGCGAGCCATAAGCGACTCCGGTGATGAAAAATCGCTGGAGTTGCTGCGCGTAGATTTTCTTGGCAAGAAGGGCAGTCTTACCGAGCTCCTGAAAGGGCTGGGTAAACTGCCGCCAGAAGAGCGCCCGCAAGCAGGGGAGCGTATCAATATTGCCAAGCGTCAGGTTCAGGATGCGCTTGAGTCCCGTAAGAAAGATTTGGTTGAGTTGGCATTAAACCTTCAATTGAATTCTGAAGCTGTAGATGTCACCTTGCCTGGGCGTCGGCAGGGAGCGGGTGGATTACATCCAGTTTCAAAAACGATTGAGCGAATTCAAGGGATTTTTGAGGCTGCTGGTTATGCGGTGGCAGTTGGTCCCGAAATCGAAGACGATTATCATAATTTTGCCGCTCTCAATATCCCCGATCATCATCCCGCTCGTGCCATGCACGACACATTCTATATTGATCCTGCCACCGTTTTGCGTACACATACATCTCCTGTGCAGGTTAGAGTAATGGAGCAGGGGAAACCCCCATTCAGAATGATTTGTCCGGGAAGAGTCTATCGATGCGATTCGGACATTACTCATACTCCCATGTTTCATCAGGTCGAAGGGCTGTTAATTGACGAAAATGTCAGTTTTGCAGATTTACGAGGAACTGTAGAAGATTTCCTGCAGGCTTTTTTCGAAAAAGATCTGGCCGTTCGATTCCGCCCATCCTACTTCCCCTTTACCGAACCGTCGGCAGAGGTCGATATGGCCTGTGTGATGTGTGAGGGGAAAGGCTGCCGTATATGCAGTCAGACCGGTTGGCTCGAAGTGATGGGCTGCGGCATGGTACACCCGCGTGTCCTCGAGCTTTCGGGCATTGATTCAGAGAAATATACCGGCTTTGCTTTCGGTATGGGGGTTGAGCGACTCGCAATGTTGCGCTACGGCGTGAATGATCTTCGACTCTTCTTCGAAAACGACCTGCGTTTCCTCAAACAGTTTAATTAGCCGCCTGGCGGCGCACCAACGTCCTCGGCTTTCTGTGTTACAAGCCAATCAACAGAGTATCAAAACATGATTTTCAGCGAGCAGTGGATTCGCGAGTGGGTGAACCCCTCACTTACGACACAACAGTTGATGGATCAATTGACTATGGCCGGTCTGGAAGTCGATGGCTTCTCGGCGGTCGCTGGAAAGTTCAGTGGCGTGGTAGTGGGCGAGGTGACGTCGGTCATTCCACACCCAGACGCGGACAAATTAAGAATTTGCGAAGTCAATGATGGTGCCGCGACTGTTCAGGTCGTATGCGGCGCCAGCAATGTACGTGCAGGGCTGCGAGTTCCATTTGCACGTGTGGGAGCCGAACTACACTCGGCGGCTGGTGCTGCCGTTCTGAAGATCAAGCAGGCAAGGCTTCGTGGCGTGGAGTCAAACGGCATGCTCTGTTCAGCTCAGGAGTTAGGTCTTGCCGAGAGTGCCGATGGGCTTTTGGAGCTGCCATCCGATGCGCCAGTCGGGGAGTGTGTCCGGGAGTACCTGCATCTTGAGGATGTCAGTGTTGAGCTGGACTTGACCCCGAACCGAGGTGATTGCCTTGGAATCGCGGGACTCGCGCGAGAAATCGGAGCGCTCAATGGCCTAGTGCCACAGACTCCTGAAATCCCGGTGATTCCACCAGCTATAAGCGATACATTTGAAGTTAGAATTCTCGCCCCCGATCAGTGTCCGCGCTACTTGGGGCGCGTGGTCAGAGGTGTTGACGCTACAGTAGAGTCTCCATTGTGGTTGAAAGAAACGCTGCGACGATGTGGTATGCGTAGCGTTGACCCCGTGGTTGATGTGACCAACTACGTGTTGCTGGAGCTCGGCCAGCCTATGCATGCCTTTGATCTTTCTGTTCTGAAAGATGGGATTGCGGTGCGTATGGCGCGTGCAGGTGAAAAACTGGTATTGCTGGACGGAAAGGAAGTCAACCTGAGTGAGGACATCCTCGTAATTGCCGATAGCCAAGGGCCATTGGCAATGGCAGGAATAATGGGGGGATTGAGTTCTGGAGTCAGCAAATCTACCAGGGATGTATTTCTGGAGTGCGCATATTTTGCACCTCTGGCTATGGCAGGGCGTGCGCGCCGTCATGGGTTGCACACAGATGCCTCCCACCGCTACGAGCGCGGTGTCGATCATAGGCTTCAAGCTCTGGCAATGGAGCGTGCGACCGGGTTGCTGATAGAAATTGTCGGCGGGCAGCCTGGTCCTGTAGTTGAGAGTCTGGGTAACCTTCCTGATGCGCCAGTTATCGAGTTGCGCCTCGAAAAAGTCATTCGAATGCTGGGATTGACAATACCTTCTTCGCAGATTCAAGGCATTCTCACGATGCTTGGGATGGAGGTGCTCAAGCATTCTGACGAGCTGATCGTGGTTAAGGTACCTTCATTCCGATTTGATATCAGCCTGGATGTAGATCTGATAGAAGAGATTGCGCGGGTATATGGATATAACCGACTTCCCAGAACTCGTCCGCTGACTCGAATGAGCCTGGGGGAGCGTACCGAAACAAAATCTGGCGTTTCTGGCTTCAAGGACAGACTAATCGCGCTTGGTTACCAAGAGGTTGTGACTTACAGCTTTGTAGAGCCCGGTCTGATGCAGCGGGTGAATTCGACCCCTCCGGCAATCGCCTTGCAGAACCCAATTTCGAGTGACATGTCTGTCATGCGTACCAGTCTATGGCCTGGGCTGTTAAACGTACTGAAGCACAACGTGAATCGACAGCACGAGCGTGTGCGTATCTTCGAAATGGGACAGGTGTTTCTCAAAAAGGAGGGACGTACAAATTACCCTGCTTATCTCAGTGGTCTTATCTATGGGCCTCTGAATCCAGAAATCTGGTCTCACACCAAAAAGCAGCTGGATTTTTTCGATATCAAGGGGGATGTAGAGACCCTGTTGGATTTTTCCAAAAATCAGAATTCGTTCCGCTTTGTTCCATCACAGCATCAGGCGCTTCACCGTGGACAGTGTGCAGCCCTGGAGTTAAATGGGGTTTGCATTGGAATGGTAGGGGCGCTCGATCCCGCCTTGCAGCGTGAACTGGGCATTAACAGTCGCGTCTATCTGTTTGAATTGGATATCGAAAGTCTTCAAAGAGCAGAAATACCTAAAATCAAGGAGCTTTCAAGGTACCCTGAAGTTAATCGAGATCTCGCTATTGTGGTTGACGTGGAAGTCTCAGCTGCGCAGATTCTGGACAATGTTCGCGAAAGTGCAGGGGAGAGCCTGGCTGATCTTAGAATATTCGATGTATATCAAGGTGATGCAGTAGAGAAAACTAAAAAAAGCATTGCTTTGGGCTTGACCTTGCAGCATCCTTCGCGCACTCTAAGCGAAGACGACATAAATGAGATAATTAACAGGTGTGTCAAAGGTCTAGATGCTAAATTTAATGCAAAGTTAAGGAATTAACTATGGCAGATGGGGCACTCACCAAGGCAGAGATGGCCGAGCGACTCTTTGAGGAGTTGGGCTTGAATAAGAGAGAAGCCAAGGAGCTGGTTGAGCAGTTCTTTGAAGAGGTGCGTTTGTCACTTGAGTCAAACGAACAAGTTAAAATTTCCGGATTTGGTAATTTTGATTTACGAGATAAGAAACAAAGACCGGGACGTAATCCTAAAACTGGAGAGGAAATCCCGATCAAGGCACGCCGCGTCGTGACATTCCGTCCGGGTCAGAAGCTTAAAGCAAGAGTGGAAAGCTATGCTGGAACCAAGCAATAACGACGAATTGCCACCGATTCCTCCCAAGCGCTATTTCACGATTGGTGAGGTTGGAGAGCTTTGTACTGTCAAACCGCATGTCCTCAGATATTGGGAACAAGAGTTTCCTCAACTCAAGCCAGTCAAGCGCAGAGGTAATCGACGGTACTATCAAAGACAGGATGTGATACTCATTCGCCAGATCAAATCTCTGCTCTATGATCAAGGATTTACCATTGGTGGAGCTCGACAACGTATGAGTGGCGGTGAGGAACCTCAGAAGGTTGGTTTGGACAGCAAGAGCTTTAAGGAAATGATTAAAGATTTGGAAGAAGTGATAGCACAATTGTGAAAATACGGTAGAATTGCCGCCGCTTCTCACCCGGTGGGTGGATGTTCTGAGTAGGGATGTCCGTATAGCAGGTGGTGATGGCATATCAGATAGATGCAGAATTCAAGAATTCATTCCGATCCACTTCAGAATATTTCTTCCGCTGATATCAACAGTTTCGGGGCATAGCGCAGCCTGGTAGCGCACCAGTCTGGGGGACTGGGGGTCGTAGGTTCAAATCCTGCTGTCCCGACCAAAATAAAAAGGGCGCCTTAATGGCGCCCTTTTTTTATCTCGACTGCTCGATATTACTGTCGAACGTAACGCTTGATTCCACCCACAGGGCCTACTTCAGCGCCGTAGATTACTCCATTGCGATCAGCTACTACACCTTCAGCAGTGCAGGTACCAGTGCAATCCGGTTTCGGATCAGGAATGAACGCAGTAACTTCGCCAGTCGCTGCATTTCCGACTCGAATGCCTCGGAGCCATGCAATGTGATCTGGATTGACGGAGCCTGATTCAGAGTCTGCGGCGTAAATAATGTCGTTCTTGTCGATGTACAGTCCGCTATTGCGGCTGAACTGATACCAGGTGTCGAGACGAGTTCCTTCCTGATCGAAAATCACTACACGATTGTTGCCACGATCCGCGACGAACAATCTGCCTTTGGAGTCCATGGCAAGAGAGTGCGGCTGTTGGAATTGATCCGGGCCTGTTCCAAGTGAACCCCATTCTTTAATGAATTCACCATTACTGTTGAATTTCAGTACTCGAGCTGTGGAACCAGGAGCATTGGAGTGGCCTTCACCGATGAAAATGTCCCCATTGGGTGCTACCAGGACATCATTGGGCTGGAACAGATAGCCAGGAGCGCGTGCGCCGCCTGCTTCACCGATGCGCATCAGCAATTCACCAGTCGGGCTGAACTTCAGGACCTGATGACCTTTCAATTCGGCTGGTGCTGTACCGTCAGTTGCACGGTTGTCACGGCCATCGGTTACCCAGACATTGCCATCTGGGTCCACGTGGATACCGTGTGGCCACATAACCATTCCCTTACCGAAGCTCGTTACCATATTGCCGTTGGCATCAAACTTCATGATAGGATCGAGAACACCCTCGGCGCATGGGCCTATGTTGCCGCCACATCGTTCCGCCACCCAGATGCTGACGCCATCACGGTCAATTTCGACAGCGCTGGTAGAACCCCAGGCGCGTCCCGCTGGCATCTTTGCCCAACCTTCGATGGTCTGATATGGATTGGGCAAGGCATTAACCGGCGCCATATCCGGCTGTGCGAAGCCCAGCATCGGCAACATGGCGACAGCTGCAGTTAAGGAAACAAATGCAGATTTAAAGCTCTTATTATAGTTTGACATAGGCGGAGGAAGCTCCCTTCATAGCTAAATGGACCGACAGAATAATGCACCTCATTGGCTAATTCAATGAGTATACTGCGTGCTGTCTTTGGGTAAGGTGATGTGAAATTTATATTTCAATAACAACATAATAATGCTGTGCCAAATGATCATTTGGCGGGTGTATCTGAACTGAAGGGAAGGCTGGTGCATGAAGGATTTGGAAGAGGTAAGGGCGAGAGTAGCCGAATTTGCTTCGGAGAGAGATTGGGATAAGTTTCATTCTCCCAAAAATCTGGCTATGGCACTCAGTGTCGAGGTTGCGGAATTGGTAGAGACGTTTCAGTGGCTAACTGAAGCTGAATCATCAAGTCTGTCGATTGAGCAGTTGGCGGCAGTAGGCCACGAGATAGCGGATGTACAAGTCTACCTGGTGAGACTCGCCGATAGACTTGGAGTAGACATATTGCAGTTGGTCGAGGAGAAGATGCGGTTGAATGCGCACAAATATCCGGTTTTGAAAGTGCGCGGCAGTGCAAAGAAGTACACCGAATACTGAGTTTTGTGTCAGCTGAATTGATCTGGCGGCTCGCGAGGATGAGGAATGATAGTGGCTGTATACGGAACCCTCAAACGAGGGATGACTAATCATCAGCTGTTGGTCGATTGCAGATTCGTTGGCGAAGATTGTCTTGCGAATATTGTCTTGTATGAACTTGATGAATTTCCAGCGGCACGATTAGAGCCATCAGATGGTATCCAAGTTGAAGTTTATGAGGTTTCGCAACGGGTTTTGGCCATGTTGGACAAGTTGGAGGAAGTTGATCATGCAATGCCTGAAAAGGGGCTCTACAGGCGCGCTCAATGTGCTACGAGATTTGGAGTTGCCTGGATCTACCTTTATAACGGCACTGTTCAAGGATTTCCGAGATTGACGACTGGGGGGTGGCGACCAATTTGAGTAATTCCCCTATTGCTAGTTCAATAACTGAGGATTCATTTTGAGGGCTGAACCTTGGATCGATTTGCGTAGCGATACCGTCACGCAACCCACGATAGAGATGCGTCGCGCCATGGCACGTGCTGATGTTGGCGATGATGTATATGGCGAAGATCCGACAGTAAATAGTCTCGAATCGACCCTTGCCGAGATGGTTGGTATGGAGGCTGGACTTTTTCTTCCAACGGGAACGCAGTCAAATCTGGTAGCTCTGCTTACGCATTGCGGTCGCGGCGACGAGTATATTGTTGGACAACAGGCGCACACATATAAATATGAAGGGGGTGGAGCTGCCGTGCTGGGTGGTATTCAGCCTCAGCCGTTGGATTTTTCCGAGTTTGGGGGATTGAATCTGCAACAGGTCGAGGCGGCCATCAAGCCGTTGAATGACCATTTTGCACGCACGCGACTCCTGTGTTTGGAGAACACCATGCAAGGCAAAGTGTTACCCGTTCAGTATCTGATTGAAGCGAATCGTCTGGCCTCCAACAGAGAGTTGAAGCTTCATCTTGATGGAGCGCGAGTGTTTAATGCTGCGGTGGCGCTGAGCGTGGATGTGGCCGCAATAACAACGCAATTTACGACCGTCTCAGTATGTCTTTCCAAAGGGCTGGGTGCGCCAGCTGGGTCGGTCTTGCTGGGAAGCTCTGATTTCATAAAAGAGGCGAGGAGATGGCGCAAAGTCACCGGCGGCGGAATGAGGCAAGCCGGCATACTGGCGGCGGCCGGACTATATGCCTTGGAGCATAATATTCAAAGGCTTGCTGAGGATCACCTTCATGCGAGACTGCTTCAGGAAGGGTTGTGTGATCTGGGGTATCAGGCGGCTCCCGCTCAAACAAATATGGTCTTCGTGGACATTGGCGATTTTGACATAGAATTGTTCTCCAGAAGTATACAGGGCCAAGGGATCAGGATTAATCCTGCCCGGCGCCTTCGTTTGGTGACTCATCTGGATATCTCCGAGGCGGATATCAAGAAAACCATCAAGGCTTTTGCGGCGTGCCGGTCCCTGTAACCTCAGGCGTCCAGCTTGTTTCTTTAGCAAAATGTATGCTTTATGATGCGGGGGGATCCGGTGAGACAGGATTTCGTGAACCCAACTTTTAGCAAGTAGATTTCAATCAAGGTGTTGCTCGGAATGCAAACTCTTAAGGCAGAAAAGGTTTTTAAAGCCGGTGAAGTAATTATGACCCAGGGGGATGCCGGGTTGTGTGCTTATTTCATTCAAGAGGGGCGAGTGGGGATAGTCGTCGAGAAGTCGGATGGAAAACTATTGCATATGGGCACGCGGGGGCCGGGCAGCATTATCGGTGAGATGGCAATCGTTGATAATCAGCCTCGCAGCGCAACCATCAAGTCGCTTGAGAACTGTACGCTGCTGGAAATCACAAAAGACGATTTCGCACGTAGTGTGCGTGGTGCCGATCCTATTGTGAGGCTGATTGCGCAAGTTATTCTGATGCGCTACAGAGATATTTTAAGGCGCTCGCAAACGCTATTGGCTGACAGTGCAGATAGCCCGTCAGCAGAGGAGTTGGAGCGCGAGTACGCAGAGCAGATCAATGTCGTTGAGGCCATCAAGATGGCCAACGAATTTAAAGTCGCAATTGCCTGCCAGCAGCTGATCCTGAATTATCAGCCGATACTTTCCATGGAAACTGGTCGGATTTTGGGCTTTGAAGCATTGATGCGATGGCAGCATCCAGAGCGAGGGTTGATACCACCGGATATGTTTATTCCGATGGCAGAGGATAGCGGCTTGATTGTGGATGCGAGCCGCTGGGCCATAAGAGAAGTCTGCCAGATGCTGAATCGTCTGGATAAGGCGCGGCCAGATATGCAGGATCTTTATGTCAGCGTAAATCTCTCGGCGACTGATTTTGATGACGAGAGCTTTCTGGACAATCTTTACGATACTCTCGAAGAGACTGGTATCCCTGCGCACCGAATACATATTGAAATAACCGAGCGACTCCTCCTGAAACAACCCAAAAACGTCAAGGAGACCCTTGATAGCTGTCGTGCAAGAGGTATGGGGATCGTTATCGATGATTTTGGAACCGGCTACTCATCCCTCAGTTACCTGCACCAGTATCCAATAGACACACTAAAAATCGACCAGAGTTTCATCCGCAAAATGCGGGAAGACGCAATTGTCTTTGGTCTGGTCAAGTCTATCCTTTCTCTCAGTCAGAATATGAATATCAGAATAATTGCAGAGGGGGTGGAGGAATTTGAAGAGTCCGCGCTGTTAAACGAGCTGGAATGCGAGATGGCCCAAGGTTACTTTTACTCGCGCCCGGTCGATGAAATGCAGGTGCTGGATTTGCTCTTAAAGCACAATGGTTCGTGCCCCGCGTAACCCTGAATTGCTCGAACGCCGGTTCGGTAGATACTCATCCCACTGTAATTGACCTTTTTACAAAAACGTGTAGTCTTCGGGCATAGCCTTAAGAAGACCGTGCGCAGCTTGCGCCTGTGCGCCTCCCTACAACAACTAAAAACATCGGAGTATCCAGTCAGTGAACCCACGACTAACACGAAGGCGTTTCATCAAAGGAGTTATTTACTCCAGTGCTGCCGCCATGTCCGGTGCAGGTTTTTACCTCACCAACGCCCAATCCAGACCGGCAGCTGCTGTTGAGCGCTTGATCTCGATTAACGTCAATGGACGTACCCGAAGAGTCGATGTGTTGCCGCAGGAAACCCTGGCACATACATTGCGCTACAAGCTGGAATTGACCGGGACCAAACTCGGATGCAATAGAGGTGAGTGCGGTGCCTGTACGGTTCTTATCGATGATGTAACCAACTATGCGTGCTCGACCCTCACCCATAGCGTAAAGCAACGGGCTGTAACTACTGTGGAAGGGCTGCAATCACCAGATGGACAATTGCACCCGGTCCAACAGGCTTTCCTGGATGAGCTCAGCCCTCAGTGCGGTTTCTGCACGCCCGGTCAGGTAATCTCTACAGTAGCTCTGCTGAAATCCAATCCCAAACCTACTCGTGAACAGGCACGCCAGGCACTCTCGGGTAACCTTTGCCGCTGTGGCGCATACGATCACTATTTGAATGGCGTCATGCGCGCCTCGGGGCAATTGTCATGACATTTATGTACATTGGAAAAAATTTCACTCCGCCTGATGCGCAAGGAAAAATTACCGGACAAGCTCGTTATGCCGAGGATTTTCGTAAAGAAGGAATGGTATTCGCCAGGTTGCTGACCAGTCCCGTTCCCAGTGGAATGGTCCGCAATATCGATGCATCTGAAGCGCTCAGGATGGATGGCGTGGTCGGTATTCTCACCGCCGATGATCTACCTGCTGCTCCAAGGCCTGGTGTGCCAGCATTGACCAACGAACTGACTTATGTCGGTCAACCAATTCTTGCACTCGTCGCGATCTCTGAGCAAATAGCTGAAAACGCTCTGGAGAGGATCAAATTGGATATCGAACGTCGTCCATTTGTAGTGGACCCTCTGGTGAGTCTCGCTGCGGGAGGTCCGGATGCCTATCCTGAAGGCAATGTGATGGCACGGACGGCGGACGGAATGGCTCTCAAGTCACTGAAATGGGCCCCTCAGGCGGTGGAAGCTTTCCGCAACGGTCGCGATCCAGGGGACGTTGAGTACACTACAGAATGGTCCTACGGTGATCTGGATGCCGCTTTTGCAGAGTGCAGTGTGATCGTAGAAGAGCCGTTTGTGACGGCTGGATACCCGCATCATTCCCTTGAGCCACGTACCTGTATGTCCTACTGGGAAAATGGCCGCTGCTATTTCCACGGATCGTTACAAAGCCAGAGTGCGGCCAATGCGCCATTGGCACGTATGCTTGGAATCGAATTGAAGGATCTTTGCTTTATTAATGAAACGACAGGTGGCGGTTTTGGTTCGCGAATCGGACCATACCCGTTCATGGCAATCTCCGGTTATCTGTCAAGAAATCTCAATCGTCCGGTGCAAGTGCGCATTACTCGTGAAGAGGAATTCTTCATCGGTTCCGCGCGGTCGGGAATGCAGGGTTGGATAAAGGCCGGTCTCAAGCCCGACGGCAAAGTCGCCGCTGTTGATGTGATAATCGTGAACGATGGTGGATCCAGTGGATCGGGTAGTGGCTCATCTTCTGCCGGTGCCATCTCGGTCGTTTATCAACCGACTGCCATGCGATTCCGTGGCGTTTCCGTGTTCACCAATACCACTCCTCGTGGTGCACAGCGTGGCCCAGGTCAGAATGAAATGCATGCTGTCCTCGCGCCGATCATGGACAAGGCAGCCAATCAGCTTGGAATAGACCGACTGGCATTCAGACGTCTGAATGCTCCTGATAATAATGCCAAAGTTGAGGCTAATCAGGGGCCGGTGACCAGTGCATATATGAGAGAAGCCATTGATATGGGCTCCCAACTGTTCGATTGGCCAGCGAAAATCAGTCAGCCGCGCCGCAATGGAAGCAAGGTGATCGGGGTTGGTGTTGGGATGGCTTATCACGGTGCTGGCAACAACGGTTTCGATGGCATTGTCAGAATAGGTCCAGATGGCAAGATTTACCTCCATACAGGCGTCGGAAACCTGGGTACATATTCCTATGCGGGCACTGTTAGAGCAGCAGCTGAAGTTTTGCAGTGCCGTTGGGAGAATTGCGAAATTGTGCGCGGTAACAGCGATCTTGGTCTTCCGCACAGCTCCGGGCAGGGCGGAAGTAACACCATTTTCACGCATACCCGTTCGAATTATGTGGCAGCCATGGATGCTGTTGGCAAGCTGAAGGAGATCGCTGCAGCTGAGCTCGGCGGTACTGTTGACGACTACAGTATCGGTGAAGAGCGCGTATTCAAGACAGCCACGCCGACGGCAGGTCTAACCTACGCGGAAGCGGCACAGCGAGCGATTACTCTTGGTGGCCGCTACAGTGGTGCGGAATATCCCGATGACATCAATGAGTTGACGGCTCTTGCTGTGCAGAGAATTGCAGGCAGCGGGTTGATCGGTGTCGCGAAGGATAATCTTGAAAAGAATGGCACTGCCCCAGGACTGGCAATCGGGTTTGCTGAAATCGAGCTGGATCTCGATACCGGTAAATACGACATCCGCGATTATCTCGGTGTTGCCGAATGCGGAACAGTAGTACACCCCAAAGGGTTGTCACACGGCATGAATGGTGGTGGCACATGGGGAATGGGGATGGCCGGATTCGAGCGACACGTTTACGATCCTCAGAATGGTCTTCCTGCGAACATTGGGCTATATCAGAGCAAGCCGCCGACAATCCTTGACGTGCCAGTAGTGATGAGGAATGCCGCAGTCAACATAGCGGATCCTCAGACTCCGATCGGTGCCAGAGGTATTGGTGAGCCGGCGATGGGATGTGCGGCAGCGGCGGTGATGAGTGCCATTGCGGACGCATTGGGTGGACATTTGTTCAACCGAACCCCAGTAACGCCAGATATGATTATCGATCACGTGGCGCAAAACACCTACAACAACAAGTCACTGAAAATAAACACATTCTGAGGTTATTATGCCATCACATGACGTTATGCCGGATATCGAACTCTACCAGCCGGTACAGGTAGAGGATGCGCTAGCGCTTGCGACCAGATTGGCCGACAGGGGCTGGCTTCTGGGTGGAGGGCAGGATACTTATGGCTGGTTGAAGGACCGGGCTAAAGTTCCTGAAGCAATGATTGACCTCAATGGTATTGAGTCTCTGCGTGGGATTCGTGAAACCGCTGATGGGGTCGAGATTGGTGCTCTGACAACGCTGACCGAGCTTGTCAATAACCCGCTGATCAAAGAGCGCTACTCTCTGCTTGCTTCAGCGGCTGAAAGGGTAGCGAGTCCTCAGATTCGCAATGTCGGAACTGTGGCAGGCAACGTGGCTCAGGACGTCCGCTGCTGGTATTACCGTAGAGGTCTTTCCTGCTACCGTGCAGGCGGTAACCTGTGCTACGCGGATACGCCGGAAGGTATGAACAGAGAGCATGCCATATTCGGTGCTAGTCGTTGTGTGGCTGTTACGCCGTCAGACACCGCACCCGCACTTGTGGCGCTTGAAGCCTCGATGGTCATCAGAAGCGAAAGCGGAGAACGGGTAGTGGCCGCAGAAGATTTCTTCATAGGCCCCAATGTGGATATTCAAAATACTACTGTGCTGCGACCAGGAGAAATTCTGACGTCAGTGCGTTTGCCGACGACTTGGGCCAATGCAACATTCTACTTCGAGAAAGTTGCTGATCGAAATGCCTGGGATTTCGCATTGGTCAGCATCGCTGCAGTCATGCGCGAGTCAGGAGGGGTGATCCAGGACGCCAGGTTTGTTGCCGGTGCTGTTCAGTGTACCCCGCGACGATTGCTGGATGTAGAAAGTGCCGTGCGTGGGCAGCCACGTACAGAGGCTACTGCACAGTCATTGGGAACCCTTGCGAGTCAGGGGGCTCAGCCATTGAATCACAATGGTTTCAAACTTCACCTCGTTGATAGTCTGGCCAAACGAGCATTGCTTGGTTGATCATCTCCGACAGTCTCTGCAGAGTACTTCTGTAGAGACTGTCCTGCATTAAGCCCCATAACGCTCAGCCATTCCTCTGTGTGTTGTCCTTCGGCGGTACTTACAGCCATATCTGCTGGAATCCAAAGAAAGGGAATATTAGAAAATGATGAGTGAGCTGGCAGATTGGCTTTCGAACACCCCTGTCAGGGATTTTTCAGCGAGTCTTCTTTCATCTATCCCCGGCCTTCCGCCAGTGTTGCAGACGGTACATCTGCTGAGCATCGCCGCGATCATGGCCTCGATTGTCATGATTGATCTTCGTGTTTTAGGTCTTGCTGTTCCCAGTCAGGATATTGGGGAAATGATTGCCCGCCTCAGCCCGTGGACAGTGTGGGGTATCGTCGGAGCGGCGTCTTCAGGAATATGGTTCATACTCGCAAGACCTAATCGATATTTTTCCAACCCGGTATTTCAAATCAAATTTGCATTGCTTGCGTTAGCGATAATTCTTACTTTTGCCTTCTATCGATTGGGTCGAAATCAGGCCAGTATATGGAGCGGAACTGGTGGCAGATTCAGTCTTGCAAGAGCATATGCATTTGTTTCTTTGTCGTTGTGGCTGGGCGTTGCTATGGCAGGACGCTGGATAGCCTATTCTGAATATCTGTTCTGGCCTGAATGAGAGGTGAACTTCAGTGCTGAATGAGTTTTTCCTGAGCCTGGAATATCTGCCATTAGCTCAACATATAGGGGCCACATGGTGGTTCCCGCTGATTGAGTCGCTGCACGTGGTGAGTATCACGCTGATGCTTGGCGCGATACTTATGGTTGATCTTCGTGTACTGGGACTCGCAGCCACTCGCTATTCAGTCAGCACCCTGAGTCGTGAGTTGGTCCCATGGTCTGCAGTCGCCCTTGGTGTAGCAGGCGCGACGGGGATTGCCATGTTCATTACAAGAGCCAGCGCCCACGCCGTCAATCCAGCCTTTCAGATCAAAATGCTGCTAATGGTTTTGGCTGGAATTAATGTGGCAGTCTTTCATCTGATTATCTTTCGACACAATGTAGACTGGGATCCTCGGATCAATACATCTGTTGCGGCGCGGTTGGTGGCGGCATCTTCGATCGCCTTATGGATAGGTGTCATGCTTGCTGGTCGCTGGGTCGGGCACATAGTGTGAAATCAAGACCAGGTGGCCAGCCGGATAGTGGTATGACGACTTTCGAGAGTCGCTTTGTGGATATGTTTCCAGCTGACACACAGACAGCTAACCATGGTCGACAAGTGCATGACGCGTTGTATTCAAGAGTACTTCCCACCCCGGTGTCCGCGCCGACTACTTTGATTTGGTCGCGGGACGTTGCAGCCTGTTGTGGGTTCGATGCGGATTTTTGTGGCAGTCCCGAGTTCGCGCAGGTTTTTGCGGGCAATAAGCAACTGCCTGGCATGCGCCCGTATGCAAGTCGTTATGGAGGGCATCAGTTTGGCAACTGGGCCGGACAACTAGGTGATGGGCGGGTCATCAATCTTGGTGAGGTGTCTCGACAGGCTCCTGGTTCTCTCACTCTTCAGCTCAAGGGCGCCGGCCCGACGCCATATTCCCGAGGCGCCGATGGTAGAGCGGTATTGCGCTCTTCCATTCGTGAGTTTTTATGCAGTGAGGCCATGCATTTTCTGGGAGTGCCGACCACGCGCGCGCTGAGTCTCGTATTGACCGGCGACTCAGTCGTCCGGGACATGTTTTACGACGGTAATCCCGAGGAGGAGCCGGGCGCTGTTGTATGCCGAGTTGCACCCTCGTTCATTCGCTTCGGACATTTTCAGCTTTGTGCAGCAAGGGGTGAGCACGAATTGTTGAGGCGATTGCTGGATTTCACGATTACAAATGATTTCCAGCACCTGCAGACAGGTTCGAATTCGGCCAGCTCCCGTAGTGAGGTCTATAGTCTTTGGTTTGATGAAGTCTGCCGTCTCACGGCAGACATGATCGTGCATTGGTTCAGAGTGGGCTTTGTGCATGGGGTGATGAATACCGACAATATGTCGGTTCTTGGTCTGACCATTGACTATGGACCATATGGTTGGGTTGACAACTATGATCTGAATTGGACTCCCAACACGACAGATTCCGAGATGCGACGGTATCGATACGGTCACCAGGCCGCCATCGCGCAATGGAACCTGTGGCAATTGGCCAACTCGATTGCTGCTGTCACTGGAGATACGGGGTCCCTCGAACTGAGCCTGAAGCGTTTTTCCACTTACTACGAGACAAAGAAGCAGGACATGCTGGCGTCCAAGCTTGGTCTGCGGCAGTTCGACAAGAAGGAGGGGGATGAAGAGTTGCTGGCCAGCCTTGATGTGATGCTGCAGCAGCAAGAAACCGACATGACATTGTTCTATCGTGCCTTGGCAGATTTTGATCCGAATAATTCTGCTGCCAGCTTTCTGGACACCATAACCTGTGCGTTATACGCCCCGGTCACACCGGGTTCAGATGAGAGCGCTGTTATCAACGCCTGGGGCGTGTGCTATGCACGACGTGTGTTGCGAGACAATGTGCCCTGGCAAGAGCGAAGGAACCAGATGAACTCCGTCAATCCGCGCTTTGTCTTGCGCAATTATCTGGCGCAGGAAGTGATCGATAAAGCGCATGCCGGGGATTATGAAATGTTGCACGAACTGCACAGTGTTCTCATGCAGCCGTATGCTGAGCAGGCAGATTATTCGCGCTACGCGCAAAAGCGCCCCGAGTGGGCTCGCCACAAGCCGGGGTCGTCAAGTCTATCCTGCAGTTCGTAAGTACGAAGGGGTTTGGCTAGGGTGCTCTCCCGCTCTGGAGAGAACGCCACTACCGATTTTCACTTCGAAGGTTCCTGAGTGACGAGATCCGGCAACGTCAGGATTTGCGCTGCAACCTTGTTTTGCCTGTCCCCTGCAGAATCGCCATGTTCATTGCATAACTCTAGAGTAACCTTCTGATCCACCAGCTCACAGGGTAAAATGGCCAGGAGTTCGTAGGCCCCGTTTTCGGTGCGCGCCACACTAACGATTTCGCCGACAACTTCGTTTTTGTGAATGACTGTCGAGTCGAGTGACGCCCGGATTCCGTTCACGGCTATCCGATAGAGGCGCTTCTTCGCAGTTGCTCTGTAATACATTCGAGCCACAATCTCCTGGCCGGTGTAGCATCCCTTCTTGAAATCGATGGTCCCATTCAGGTCATAGTTCAAGAGTTGCGGAGTATAGGTGTCCTGAATCGCCGGAGTGATGTGGACGATTCCTTGACGTACATCGGCAAGTTCCCACTCCTCCAGATCATCAGTCACCCCGAAGTCCTCCAGTTTTTCCAGCGTCTCATCCTGATCGACAGATATCAGTACTTCATAGCGTGGTTCGCCATCAGGGAGTCTGTAGACAACACCTCCTTCGATCTGCAGAACCTGACCCTGGCCTTCGGGGGCACTTCCAAACAATGACAACACAGTCTCCTTTGCACTCTGACCGTAAACGCCATAACGCTGATATTGACTGGTTTCAACGCTGGTGCTTGCCTTGGAGAAAACGATGTACTTGTCGAGAATTTTTTTCAAGGCATAGCCCATGCCGCGTGCGCAGAGCAGGTAGAGAGTCCCATTCATCCCAATCACTCGCATGTCACTTATGATTCGACCGTTGATATCACAGTAAGCGGCAACAAGACTTTTTTCGGGAGTTACGTGATCGATATTACCGGTGAGTTGTCCTTGTAGAAACGTGGCGGCATCTGCGCCTGTAACGGCGATCAGATCAAAATTGTTCAGGTCAGTCAGCATGCTTGCCATGGATCTAGCTCGGATAAAAACAGCGAATTGGGATATCATGAAGCCCCGATTGGTGGGCACTTCAGGTTTTTACATGTTAACAGAAATTGAGTACAAGAAACTTGCCTGGCATAGCAGAAGGGGAATGCTGGAGCTTGATCTGTTGCTTTTGCCGTTTGTGGAAAGACATTTGCCGACGCTGAATGGAGCGGATCAACTGCTATATCAGCGTCTGTTATCGGAAGAGGATCAGGACCTGTTTGCCTGGCTGCTCTTGCGTCATCCAGCGCCAGATGCTGAGTTGCAGAGAATGGTAGGCTTGATCAGAGAAAGTGCAGCAGCTTAGTGAAGAGATTAGCTGTGGCGCTGAATTGGCTTTCACGGAGGAAAGCAGATGCTGTTCAGAGTGGAATTGGCACCTTCCCGCCTGCTATTTGCAGGAATTGCGATATCGTATCTGCTAGCCCTTGCCAGTCTGGTGTTTGCGGATATTCCGCCTTGGGCTTCCTGTGTTCTAGCGCTTGGGATTTCCTTCAGCGTGCTGTCGAGTCAGTTCCGGCGTACGCAGCCCGTCGCATTGCTCATTTCTGAAGACATGATTCGTCTGTATTTCCCCGATCGTCAGATCAGCGTCTTACTGGAGACAGAGTGTCACTGCACCCCCTGGGTGCAGATTTTGCATTTTCGCGAATGTCTGCAGGTACCTGCTCTCACTAACTCCGCAATCACAAGTCCCGCACTCACTGAGCCTGACTCCTTGCTGGTATCAATGCCCCGGCCTGGCACAGCCCGCTACAGCGTTATTCTGCTGCCTGACAGCTGCAGAAAGAGCACGCGTCGAAAGCTTGCAGTTCTCCTGCGCTGGCATCGCTTCGCCCATGCTACTCAGTTGGTGTAGGCGGTACTAATCATGAACAGAGTGTTGCTCATAGTTAGTCGGAATCAAAACTGTGTCCTCTGCTACCGGAGAGAGTTCGGGGTAGTCCAGAGTGTAGTGCAGCCCTCGGCTTTCCTTGCGGTGAATCGCACACTCCACTATTAAAGAGGCCACCAGCACCAGATTGCGCAATTCCAACAGGTCTTTGCTGACGATGTAGTGCTTGTAATAGTCCGTCGTTTCTTGTTCCAGTAGTTGAATTCTTCGCCTGGCTCTTTGCAGGCGCTCGTCTTTACGCACGATACCGACATAGGCCCACATGAACCTGCGCAGCTCATCCCAATTGTGGGCGACGATGATTTCTTCGTTGGATCGCGTGACGAGACTTTCATCCCACTGTGGGATTTCATCGGGAGTGCTGGTGGTGGCGATTTTGCTGCGAATGTCATCACTCGCACTGAAGGCCAGCACAAAGCATTCGAGCAAGGAGTTGCTCGCCATGCGATTTGCTCCGTGTAAACCTGTAAAGCTGGTCTCACCAATTGCATACAGGTTAGGCAGATCGGTCCGCCCCTGTTTGTTCACCATTACGCCCCCGCATGTGTAGTGCGCAGCCGGCACCACGGGTATGCGCTCCTTGGTGATATCGATGCCGTATTTGAGGCAGCGAGAATATATTGTGGGGAAATGCTCTGTGATGAACTCTGCAGGTTTGTGTGTGATATTCAAATACACGCAATCGCACCCCAGTCGCTTCATTTCGTGGTCAATCGCTCTTGCCACGATATCGCGCGGGGCCAATTCACCGCGAGAATCGAATTTATCCATGAAGCGAGTGCCGTCGGGCAATTCCAAGACGGCACCTTCTCCTCGCAGAGCCTCGGTTATCAGAAAAGACTTTGCATGTGGATGGTATAGACAGGTGGGATGGAATTGATTGAACTCCATATTGGCAACCCGGCAGCCCGCTCTCCAGGCCATTGCGATTCCGTCTCCCGTCGCGCCATCTGGATTGGTTGTAAACAGGTAGGCTTTGCTGGCGCCGCCCGTAGCCAGGATGACAAATTTCGCTCGAAAGACATCAACAGCACCTGTTTGTGGGTTGAATATGTAGGCTCCAACACACTGCTCACCCTCAAGACCAAGCTTGTTGCGCGTGATGAGGTCAATTGCCATTCGGTTTTCATACAAAGTGATATTGCTGTTGTTGGCGGCTCGCCAGGCCAGCGTTTCAAATACCGCCCGGCCCGTGGCATCTGTGGCATGAATGATTCGACGATGACTGTGCCCCCCTTCCTGAGTCAGGTGCAGAGGGGCCAGGTTGTCAGGCTGCAGCGGTTCCCGGGCAGGACCATTTTTGGCCTCTTCAGGTGCAATGGTGGTGAAAGGTACCCCTTGCTCGACCAGCCAGCGCACACACTCGCCACTGTTCTCCACCACGTGACTCACCATATCCAGATGGCACAAGCCTGAGCCTGCATCAAGAGTGTCCGCGATATGAGCCTCGATGCTGTCCTCATCATCAAGGACTGCGGCTATCCCCCCTTGAGCATAGTAGGTTGCCCCCTGACTTAGCTGTCCTTTGCTGATAACGGCCACATTGGCAAAGTCGGCAGATTTCAATGCTAGTGTCAGTCCTGCAGCACCGCTGCCTATGATCAGTATGTCGTAGTCGTAAAAAGATGTGCTATTGTTCGCGCTCATAGTGGCTATGGTTCTTTCACTGTAGTGGTGGAGAAGTTGCGGACTGCGTCGGGCAGACATTTGTCTAAAGGACTTATCTTACAGCGTGGCACACATTATGTGCCATCGCGACCGAATGCGTTGTTCTGACATCAGCACCTAATGCTGAAATGGCGAGTATCTTGATTATCCCTCTGGTTCATCCTTTGACGAAGCAAAAATCCATTCCTATTGTTTGTCAGCCTCCGCTGTGGAGTGGTGATGCATGAAGAATGATACTGACCAACAGCTCGTGGATCGGGTATTGAACGGTGAGAAGGTTGCGTTCAATCTCCTGGTGCTTCGATATCAACATAAAGTCGCTGCGTTGATCGCTCGCTTTGTGAAAGACCCTCATGAAGTGGAAGATGTATCGCAGGAGGCTTTCATCAAGGCCTATCGCGCGCTGGATTTGTTTCGTGGCGAGAGCGCCTTCTACACATGGCTCTACAGAATTGCGGTCAATACTGCCAAGAATTACCTGGTGTCCAAAGGGCGACGTCCCCCAAGCCTTGATGTCGACATGGACGACGCAGAATTGGCAGAAGATACACCTGCACTTCGTGACGTTGATACGCCAGACGCGAATCTTGAGAGAGAACACCTGCAGCGTGTCATTAACCAGGCCATAGAGGACTTGCCGGAAGATTTGCGTACCGCGTTCACCTTGCGGGAATTTTCGGGTTTAAGCTATGAAGATATTACGGAAATCATGGATTGTCCCGTCGGGACGGTCAGGTCGCGAATTTTCAGAGCGCGTGAGGCGATCGATAAAAAAATTAGAGAATTGTTGTAAATAGCTATGGAACGAACCAGAAGGCCCGTGGTCAAAGGGTGAGAAATGGAAATCTGAACAGAGATCTTCTACCTGAAATTTCAACTGTGATGTGGGATTGAAGTCAACAGAGGTTATGCATGAGCTTGGATCATAATCAAAGCAAGAGCTTCGATGAGTCTTTGTCGGCATTGATGGATAACGAGGCAGACGATCTTGAGCTGCGTAGATTGTTAAAAGAGTTGCCTGAGAGCCCCGCGCTGTTGCGAACCTGGGGGCGTTTTCATGAGGCGCAATCTTTGCTGCACAACGAAGAGATGCAGTCCTTGTCTTGCTCTGCTTGCAACAAAATTCTCGATGCCATCGCGGCTGAGCCTGCTTATTCCGGGAAGGCTGCCATGCCCTCCAGCGCGACCAGAAATTTGATCAGGTCACAGTGGCGGGAATCGGCAGGGCGCATGGCCATTGCTGCCTCTGTGGCACTGGTGGCCTTCATTGGGCTGCAATCAGTTCTGTTGGATCCTGTTCCGCAACAATCTCTGGCTGATCAAAATGCCGATGCTGCATCTGAATTGGTTGTCAGTAGTGATATAGCAAGGCTGGACCAGTCGAGTGGTTTTGATGCGCAGGCTCAACAGCGTCTGGACGACTATATCCGCAGTGTGTCCATTCAATATCGTGAAGAGGCGGCGGGTGTGCCGCAATTTAATATCCTCCAGGATTCTCAGCTGATTCGGCAGGTTAATCAGATCGGAAATTAGACCTCTTGTACGAAATGACAGGCTTGCCACCTGTTGTTTCGCAACTTGTCATCTCTCCCTCTAACTCTTCCTGAAAGGGCCGGAATTTCCGATTCTGGTTCTTTATCATTCAGACAAAGCTTGCTCGATGCGATTGTGCGCTGTACTTTACCCCGGCGCACAGCGAGTTGTGCGGGCTGCTCAAGATATTGTTGTTCTGAGATCTGAAGGTGAAGAAATGAAGAATCTGCGACGAAGTTCGACATTTACAGGAGTTTCACTGCTGCTCCTCTCGTTGATAGCATGTCTTGCTGCGACCGCAGCAGCAGCGGCATCTCTCCCGGATTTTGCCGACCTGGTCGAAAAGAATGCCCCAACTATCGTCAACATTGCGACTATTCAACGTCCGGAATCCGTGGACGGTGGTCGTGACAGGGATATTGAAGAGCTCCTGCGTCGATTGAGCCCCGATGGCGATGCCCTCCCGGAATTGGAAGAGACCCCCAGTCGCCCGCGCGGTGGCGTCGGCTCGGGTTTCATTATTTCTGAAGATGGCTATCTCATTACCAATCATCATGTTGTCCTTGATGCCGATGAAATTACAGTGACTTTGAATGATCGCCGGGTTTTCCAGGCCGAGGTGATTGGCACTGACGAGTTGTCTGACATGGCTCTTCTCAAAATCGAAGCCACTGGCCTTCCTGCCGTCAGCTTCGGAGATTCGGAGCAGGTCAGGGTGGGAGAGTGGGTGTTGGCGATTGGCTCCCCATTTGGGTTGGAGTTCTCGGCGACGGCCGGAATTGTCAGTGCCAAAGGGCGAACTGTGCCAGGCAATCAGACCAGTTATGTCTCCTTCATACAGACTGATGTGGCAATCAATCAGGGAAACTCTGGCGGCCCGCTCTTCAATCTGAACGGCGAGGTGATAGGCATTAACTCGCAGATACTGAGCAGTTCCGGAGGCTCCAACGGTGTCTCTTTCGCCATTCCCAGCAATGTCGCCCTCAATGTGGTTGAACAACTGCGTGAAAGCGGTACGGTAAGCAGGGGCCTTCTTGGTGTCTTGATCAAGGACGTGGATTACGCGCTTGCCGAGGCTTTCCAAATGCCGCGTCCAAGAGGCGCGTTTGTTGACGAGGTGCAGCCAGGGAGTCCTGCCGAAGAAGCGGGGGTTCTGAACAACGACATCATCATAGCCTTCAATGACAGTGAGATAGAGGCCTCTTCGATGTTGCCATTCTATGTCGGTCAGGTGCGTCCTGGAATTACCGCGCGATTGACCATCATGCGCGACGGAGAAATCATCATGTTGCCCGTAGTCGTCGGCAGTTTGCCGGGGGCAGGCGCGACTGCCTCCAGAGAGCCAGAGGAAGAACCAAGCACGAACAGTCTGGGGATTTCTGTCAGTGAACTCGGTCGAGAGGCACAAGAAGTCTCCGGAATATCTGGAGTGCGAGTGGAGGAGCTGCTTGAAGGCCCGGCGGCTGACGCGGGGTTGATGGTTGGGGATGTGATTGTTGAACTTAACCGGGAAGCAGTGCCGAATATGAGCGAATTCGCCCGCGTGGCTGATGCACTGCCTGGCTCCGGGTTTATCCCTGTCCGTATTGTTCGAGAAGGTCGTGGCACTACCTTGGTGCTGCAGCTCGAATAGTCCACTGCAGGTCGTTGCCCCGGCGCATCCCCCGGGTTCGGATTTTGCGCCGGGAAAACACGGAGTACAGTAGTGTTTTCCAGGTGCTTTACCGCAGAGCCCGCCCTAAAATTCCACTGACAGTCCTGACCTAATACTGTAGACTTGCGCCCTGATTTTCAGCTCAAGTCCGGTAATCTGGTGCCTTGCGAGGCGCTTTTTGCAGTTTTCTCCAAAAAATCAGCCCCCATTAATTTTGTCCAAGTTGTGATCCTATCAAGTGAGTGATTTAAGCAGTATTCGCAATTTTTCGATAATTGCACACATCGACCACGGCAAATCCACGCTCGCGGATCGCTTCATTCAGACCTGCGGAGGGCTGGAAGAGCGCGAGATGAATGAGCAGGTGCTCGACTCGCTGGATATCGAGCGTGAGCGGGGCATCACCATCAAGGCGCAAAGCGTCACTCTCTACTACACCAGCATCAAAGACGGGCGCAAATATCAGCTGAATTTCATTGATACGCCTGGCCACGTTGACTTCACCTACGAGGTATCACGATCACTGGCAGCTTGCGAAGGAGCTCTATTGGTTGTGGATGCCGGTCAGGGGGTAGAGGCTCAGTCCGTAGCCACTTGTTACACGGCGATAGAGCAGGGGCTGGAAGTTATTCCTGTGCTCAACAAAATGGATCTTCCTCAGGCAGAGCCAGAAAAGGTGCGTCAGGAGATCGAGGAGATTATCGGCATTGATGCGTCTGCAGCCGTGTGTGCCAGCGCAAAAACCGGTATGGGCATTGTCGATATCCTTGAAGAACTGATTCGTCTGGTTCCGCCCCCCGTAGGAGATGTCGACGCGCCTCTGCAGGCACTGATCATTGACTCTTGGTTTGATAATTACCTGGGCGTGGTTTCTCTGGTGCGTGTGAAGCATGGCACGCTCAGAAAGGGCGACAAGATTATAGCCAAGTCGATCGGGAAGGCCCATCTGGTCGATGGCGTCGGTGTATTCACCCCCAAGCGTCTGGAGACCGATGTACTGAGGGCCGGCGAAGTAGGCTTCGTGGTGGCTGGCATCAAGGAAATCAAAGGCGCTCCAGTAGGTGACACGCTGACTCACGCATCCACGCCGAATGTAGATGCCCTGGAAGGATTCAAGAAGATCCAACCACAGGTCTATGCCGGTTTGTTTCCAGTGTCCTCCGACGATTTCGAGAATTTCCGTGACGCGCTCGAAAAACTCACGCTGAACGATGCTTCGCTGTATTACGAGCCTGAGAGTTCCGACGCTTTGGGCTTTGGTTTTCGCTGTGGCTTTCTCGGCATGCTGCACATGGAGATTGTCCAGGAGCGGCTGGAGAGGGAATACGATCTATCTCTGATTACCACTGCACCAACGGTGGTGTATGAGGTGCTTCTGACCAATGGCAAGACCGTGCGTGTGGACAGCCCGTCGGCATTGCCTGCAGTCACTTCTATCGACGAGATGCGTGAGCCGATTGTGCTTGCCAGCATCCTGGTCCCTCACGAATACCTCGGCAATATCATCAATCTGTGCATCAGTCGCCGTGGTGTGCAGCGTGATATGCAGTTCATCGGCAGACAGGTGTCATTGCGATACGAGCTGCCTATGAATGAGGTGGTGCTGGATTTCTTCGACAAACTGAAGTCTGCCAGCCGTGGTTATGCGTCTCTGGATTACCACTTCATTCGCTTCGAGCCCGCAAACTTGGTGAGGCTGGAAGTTCTGATTAACGGTGACCGTGTAGATGCGTTGGCATTGATCGTACACCGTGACCAGGCGCACCATAAGGGGCGTTTGCTGGTAGAGAAAATGAAGGAACTGATTCCGCGGCAAATGTATGATGTTGCTATTCAGGCTGCTATTGGTGGACAGATCATTGCCAGGCAGACCGTCAAGGCATTGCGCAAGAACGTGACGGCCAAATGCTATGGTGGTGACGTAAGTCGCAAGAAAAAACTGCTGGAGAAGCAGAAGGCTGGCAAGAAGCGAATGAAGCAAGTGGGCAACGTTGAAGTTCCCCAGGAAGCCTTCCTCGCGGTACTCAAGGTTGACAGTTGATGGATATTGATTTTTCGTTGGTATTGCTGATTCTGGTGGTGATCTCGGGGTGCATTGCTCTCTATGATCGACTCGTGCTGGCCGCTCCACGCAAGGCGTCTGCGGATCGCTTGCGCAAGGCGCAAACCGTTGAAAGCGATGCTATCAGGCAGGCGATTGCGGTGGCTGAGCAGGAGCCTGTCCTTGTCGAATATGCAAAGTCGTTCTTCCCGGTTCTGCTCATTGTTCTGGTCTTGCGCTCCTTCCTGGTAGAGCCATTTCAAATCCCTTCAGGTTCGATGATTCCAACGCTGGAAGTAGGCGATTTCATTCTGGTCAATAAATACACCTATGGTCTGCGTCTGCCAGTTGTGGGCACCAAGATTGTTGAAATGAATGAACCGAAGCGTGGCGAAGTCATGGTATTCATTCCTCCACACGACAAGCGGTACTTCATCAAGCGGATTGTGGGTCTGCCAGGGGATACCATACGCTACGAAGACAAAGTCTTGAGCGTGAATGGCGAGCAGATCATGTCGGAAGTGATCGACAGTGTGCAGATCGAAATGCCCAATGGCATGGAGCAGTCAGGTGTCCTATTGAACGAGACCCTTGGTGAGGTTCAACATCATACGCAGATTGTCAGCACTCCCGCGCGAGCTGGGGGCAGAAATGTCTGGGTGGTGCCTGAGGGGCATTACTTCATGATGGGGGATAATCGGGATAACAGTGCTGATAGTCGCGTCTGGGGGCCTGTACCAGAACAGAATATAGTAGGCAGGGCTTTCGCGGTCTGGATGCACAAGGAGCCGGGCTGGGGTCTGCCGACTTTTGGCCGTAATGGTCTGATTCGCTGAAACGCCGACTGCTTCGCGGTAACTGACTGGGACAACACTAGAATACCCACTGGGCGATAAGAAAGCTGGTCCTGATCGCCTAATTTCCTTAGACAAAAGGTGGTGCTATGAGCGGTGTTAATAACAGTGGAGTTGTCGGTACTATGAAGAATCTATCCATGCCTGCTGCTCAGCAGGGTTTTTCCAAGTTTGGTCTGCTGATGACGTTGATCGTTCTGGTCTGCGTCCTGACCTTCGGACTGAAAGTCCTGCCGGTCTATATCGACCATAATTTCGTGAAGGGTGTTGCCGAGGATATGGTCGAGAGCGGGCGTGCATCGAGCATGACGCAGGCCGAGGTGCGTGAAGAGGTGGGGCGTGGTCTCGCCATCAACAACGTTCGGGGATTCGACATCAACAACATCACCACGTCCATCAATGGTGGCGATTCGGTGATATCCATCAAATATGAGCGACGCATACCGTTGTTCTCCAATGTGGACATCGTGGTCTCGTTCGATGACCGCGTAGAATAAATGATCGCCAGTGTCCGTCAGCTTGAGAAGAATTTTTCGCATCGGTTTGCAGATCGCTCGCTGGCCGAGTTGGCGCTGACCCATCGTAGCGCTGGCCGCATCAACAATGAGCGACTGGAATTTCTCGGTGATGCAATTCTGGGATTTCTCATTGCGGACGAGTTATTACGACGTTTTCCTGATTCACCTGAGGGGGCATTGAGTCGCAAGAGATCACTGCTCGTGAATCAGCAGACATTGGCCGATTTGGCGATCAGGCTGCAATTGGGAGAGATTCTGGTGCTTGGGCCAGGAGAACTCAAGAGTGGAGGCAAGAAGCGCGAGTCGATCCTTGCCGACGCCGTTGAAGCAGTGATTGGTGCTATCTATCTTGATGGTGGATTAGAAGTTTGCAGAACGGTCGTCTTGAGTTTGTATAATGATCTGCTTGATAACGACCTATCTGAGGTAACTGCGAAGGATTCGAAGACCCGGTTACAGGAATTGTTGCAAGCCAGGTGTATGCCTTTGCCTGTCTACAAGGTCGTATCGATCGACGGTGAGGAACACGAGCAGAACTTCCTGGTGTCCTGTCAGATCGGTCTACTGAGCGAATTAACGCTCGGCAGGGGTGCCAATCGTCGCTTGGCCGAGCAGCAGGCTGCGAGCAAGGCGCTGGAGGCGCTGGGGTTATAGTTTGTTATAGTGTGAATTGAGCAAGTTTTTGGAATGGGAGAGCGAAAACGCTGTCTGTGAAATACAATCTTCGTGAAGAGTAATATGCCAGAAGAAAAGAGTGTCGAAACGGAACAGCATTGCGGCTTCATCGCCATCGTCGGGAGACCGAACGTGGGGAAGTCTACATTGCTCAATCATCTGCTTGAGCAAAAAATCAGTATTACCTCGCGCAAACCTCAGACCACAAGGCATCGTATCGTCGGTATCAAGACGGTAGGTCAGAATCAATTCGTGTATGTTGATACCCCGGGTATTCACAAGGTTCAGAGGAAAGCCATCAATCGCGTGATGAACAACACCGCTACCAGCGCACTCGCCGACGTAGATGTCGTGCTGTTTGTAACGGAACGGCTCATCTTCAATGAAGAAGATGAAATGGTTCTGGAGGCTCTGAGCAAGGTCAAAGTGCCAGTCCTCTTGCTTATTAATAAATGTGATCAATTGGAATCGCGCGAGCGTTTGCTACCACACATAGAGCGCTTGTCGAAACGGCGGGATTTTGCGGAGATCATTCCGCTGTCCGTTCTGGGCGGACATAATCTTGATACAGTAGAGAGCTGCGTCTTGAAGTTTCTTCCGCAAGGCCCGTTCCTGTTTCCCGAGGATCAAGTCACGGATCGCAGTTCGCGATTTATGGCGGCGGAGATCATCCGCGAAAAGATTACTCGTCAGCTCGGTGATGAGCTTCCGTATGAAGTCACTGTTGAAATCGAAAAGTACACTATTCAGGGTGGCGTCGTGCACATCCATGGTTTGATTCTGGTCGACAAGGAGAGCCAAAAGCAAATCATCATTGGCAAGAACGGTGATCGTCTCAAGTTGATTGGCAGTGCCGCGAGATTGGACATGGAGAAGGCCTTCGAGTCAAAGGTCATGCTCAATCTTTGGGTGAAGGTGAAGAGTGGCTGGGCAGATGATGAACGAGCGCTGCAAAGCCTTGGTTACCATCAGGACTGAGTCCTAATTAGAGTGACTCCGACACAGAGGTAATGGTCATGGCAGTTCGGATCAATCTGCAACCTGCCTACGTCCTGCATACACAACCCTATCAGAACACCAGTCTGCTGGTGGATTTCTTCAGCATTGATCATGGACGCATGCGCGCCGTCGCAAAGGGCGCACGTCGTCCAACTTCCCGTATCCGCTCTTTTTTACAGCCTTTCCAACCCCTCCTGATCAGCCTTGTCGGCAGGTCTGAATTGAAGACATTGAGCGGCGTTGAGGGGAGTGTGAACGCCTTCAATCTGCAGGGCACCAGGCTTTTCAGCGGACTGTATCTAAACGAACTTCTAGTCAGGCTGCTACAGGGGCATGAGAGTCATTCCGCCCTCTATGACGCTTACCAGCAGGCGATGATTGCGCTGCACGGCGAGCGCGACTTGAATGCCATTCTGCGTCGGTTTGAGCTGAGTCTTCTGGATGAGCTTGGTTACGGCATCAATCTGGAGACCGATAGCAGCACTGGTTTGCCAATTGACACCAATGCTCACTATCTCTTTGATCCTACTGTGGGGTTTGAGCGCGTTGCTGATGCGGTGCTGCGCGCACAAAATATGTGTGTCTTCTCAGGCCGGGAGATACTGGCTCTTAAAGACCTTGAATTGGCCGATAAGACATTGAGCAATGCGACGCGGCGATTGACACGGATTGCGCTGCAATCGCATCTGGGTGAGGCGCCATTGATGAGCCGCGAGCTATTCCTGCGTCAACCCTCGTCGTGAATTGTCAGGCAGAATTCAGACATGTCCTGGCCCGGGCCCTGTGCGGGGCTGGTTGGATTGCTTTCAGGCGCTGGCAATACAGGGTAAAATCGCGAAAAACCTTGTTACGGTAGCGCACATGCCCACAAATTATCCTCTGCTCGAAAGCCAGATTGGCAATACACCGCTTGTCAGACTCGCGCGCTTGCCGGGTCAAACCAGCAATACGATTCTGGTCAAGCTGGAAGGAAATAATCCCGCCGGTTCCGTGAAGGATCGTCCCGCCTACAATATGATCGTGCAGGCAGAGGCGCGTGGTGATATCAATCCAGGGGATACGCTGATCGAAGCAACCAGCGGCAACACGGGAATTGCGTTGGCGATGGTCTGTGCAGTGAAGGGCTACAAACTCATTTTGATCATGCCTGACAATATGTCTGCGGAGCGTAAGGCGTCAATGTCTGCCTATGGTGCGGAACTGATACTCGTGACTGAATCACAGGGCATGGAAGGTGCGCGGGATCTCGCTACTCGTATGAGCACGGAAGGACGCGGCAAGGTGCTGGATCAGTTTGCCAATCCTGATAACCCCAATGCTCACTATCTGCATACTGGCCCCGAAATCTGGCGTGATACAGCAGGGCAGGTGACTCACTTCGTCAGTTCTATGGGGACAACCGGCACGATCATGGGCGTCTCGCGTTTTCTGAAGGAGCAGAACCCTGCGGTTACCATTGTCGGGTTGCAGCCGCGCGAGGGATCAAAAATCCCAGGTATCCGTCGCTGGCCCGTCGAATATCTTCCCGCAATCTTCGACGCTTCGCGTGTGGATGTGGTCATGGATGTTGATCAGCGTGATGCGGAGAGAACCATGAAAGCGTTGGCGCGTGAGGAAGGGATTTTCTGCGGGGTATCTTCCGGAGGCTCGGTTTTTGCCGCCCTGGAACTTAGCAAGTCGCTGCAAAATGCCGTCATCGTTGCCATTGTTTGTGATCGCGGTGACCGCTATCTATCCACCGGGGTATTCGCCTGACCTCAATCGAAATTCCTCTCTTGCCAGTTGCAATGGCAGTCACAGGATTGTGACCTTTCAGAAGTAACTGCCTGTTCCATTCATTCTCATTTACAAGAAATCGCTATGAAGAAAACCAGACGACAGCGTCACAAGCTTCCCACTGATGCTGTGGAAATCACCATACAACGTCTCAGTCATGAGGGTCGTGGTGTGGCGAATATCGATGGCAAGATTGCCTTCGTGGATGGTGCACTACCCGGAGAAACTGTGACGGCTGTCTTCACAAGTCGGCGCAGCCAGTTTGATGAACTCAAGGTTCAGGAAGTGCTGGTGCCTTCTCCAGATCGCGTCACTCCTCCCTGTGTGCATGCGGAAATTTGTGGTGGCTGCTCCATGCAGCATATCAGCTCGCAGGCACAGATCGCCCTCAAAGAAAGAGTTCTGCATGAGCAAATGAAGCACATCGGAGGTCTTTCAGGATATGCACACCTGCCCCCGGTGCTTAGCGAAACGCAAGGCTATCGCCGCAAGGCGCGACTTGCTGCCCGCTATGTCAGCAAGAAAGAGGAGATGCTGGTTGGTTTTCGGGAAAAGAACAGTTCATTCATCGCCCAGATGAACAGCTGCGCCGTGCTCGTAAAAGAGGTGTCGGATCTTATCGCCCCTCTGCGCCAGCTTCTCGTCGGTTTCGAAGGCAGGCTCAATATTCCTCAGATAGAAGTGGCTGTGGGGGAGAGGATGGTGGAGCCCGGCCCAGACACATTGATGCGCTATCAGGTAGCGTTCATAGTGAGGCATCTTGAAGCACTTTCGCAGAGCGATCATGAGCAATTGTTGAGTTTCGCGCAGCGTCATGAGATCGACCTGTATCTGCAACCAAGTGGCCCCGATTCGGTGCACAAGGTCTGGCCGCAAGAGGGGGTCGAACGTCTCTATTACACGCTGCCTGAATTTGGCTTGCGAATGGCATTTCATCCCAGCGATTTTACACAGGTCAACGGTGGCATCAACAGACGCATGATTTCTCAGGCGTTGACCCTGCTGGATCTGCAGCCGGACGATGTTGTGCTGGATCTCTTCTGTGGACTTGGGAATTTCACGCTGCCAATGGCGACGCAATGCGCACGAGTGGTTGGTGTGGAGGGAAGTGATGAGATGGTGCGCAGGGGAGAGGAAAATGCTGCAGCCAATGGCATTGCCAATGCGTCTTTTTATTCGGCCAACCTTTGTGTTGATTTTGACGAGTCGAGCTGGGCGCAACCTGGTTACAGCAAGATATTGCTGGACCCTCCTCGTTCCGGGGCGATCGAAATAATTCCGCGTCTTGCCGCGTTGCGGGCGAAAAAGATTGTCTACATCTCGTGTAACCCGGCCACCCTCGCCCGGGATGCGGCTGAATTTGTCCAACATGGCTACACGCTGACACAAGCAGGTGTGATGGATATGTTTCCACACACCTCCCATGTGGAATCAATGGCTGAGTTTGTGCTCGTAAAGCCCTGAGTCACAGGTGTCCTCATTCGTAAAACCCTCGCCAGGTGAAAAGTTCAATGGTCCAGGTAAGAGAAAATCACGCGTTCAACCCAGACGGCAGTATCTGCTTTGATGAATGGCTGGAGAGTCTGCAGGCCCATCGCAGCCTGGACAGGCATGAGCAGATCCGGCGCGCCTGCGAATTGAGCTGGCAGGCAGAACAAAAGGCTATTGCGGCGCACAACACCTGGTCTTCGGGCACCAGCAGTTACATCACCGGGCTGGAGATGGCAGAGATCCTGGCGGAACTGCATCTCGACAGTGAAACTCTGATTGCCTCAATTCTCTATCGGGCGGTTCGTGAAGCTCGCCTGAGCCTCGATGTCCTGCGTACTGAGTTTGGTGATGGTGTCGCCAAACTTGTCGAAGGCGTATTACGCATGGCGGCGATCAGTGAGACGGATACCACCCGACAGCATGTGCTGGGACAGAGTGATGATCAGGTGGAGAATGTCCGCAAGATGCTGCTCGCATTGATTGATGACGTGCGGGTTGCACTCATCAAACTCGCAGAGAGAACTTGTGCCCTGCGTGCTGTCAAAAGCGCTCCCGAAGAGAGGCGTCGGCGCGTGGCGCGTGAAGTGTTCGAGATTTATGTGCCTCTGGCGCATCGACTGGGCATAGGGCAGCTTAAATGGGAGTTGGAGGATCTGTCATTCCGCTATCTGCAGCCCGAGAATTACAAACGCATTGCAGCATTGCTTGATGAACGCCGCGTCGACAGAGAGCGCTTCGTAAGCGAGGTAACAGAAGAACTGCGTCGGCAACTGGAAAGGGCGAATATCGATGCCGAGGTCACCGGCCGCGCCAAGAACATCTACAGTATATGGCGCAAGATGCAGGCGAAGAATCTGGATTTTACGCAGATTTATGACATCCGTGCTGTGCGTATTCTGGTTCCGGAGATTCGCGACTGTTATGCCACACTGGGAATTGTTCACAATCTCTGGCGTGTGATTCCCAATGAGTTCGATGATTACATCGCCACTCCGAAGGAAAACGGCTATCAGTCGCTGCATACGGCAGTCATTGGCCCCGATCGCAAGGTGTTCGAGATACAGATTCGCACCTTTGCCATGGATGAGGATGCCGAGCTGGGAGTATGCGCCCATTGGCGCTACAAAGAAGGCATTAAAGATCCAGGATACAAGGACAGTTACACTGAGAAAATCGCCTGGTTGCGTCAGTTGCTGGCGTGGCACGACGAAATGGGGATGGTGGGTGGTCTTGCCGAACAATTGCGCAGCGAATCCACGACCCCTGACAGAGTTTATGTGTTCACCCCGGAAGGCCATGTGGTGGATATGATGAAGGGAGCCACTCCACTCGACTTCGCCTATTACGTCCATACCGAAGTGGGCAATAAATGCTGCGGCGCACGCGTCAACGGCAAGACTGTGCCACTGAATTATCCTCTGCAAACCGGAGACCGGGTTGAGGTGCTTGCTGACGACAACAGCACGCCCAGTCGTGACTGGCTCAAGCCAGGGTTGGGATACGCGAATACTCCGCGTGCGCATGCCAAACTGATTCAGTGGTTCAAGACACAAGGGCGTGAACAGAATGTCGCGCATGGTAAAGCCTTGCTCACTGAGGAATTCTCTCGTCTTGCTGTCGCAAATCCCAATTATCGGGACCTCGCCCGCAAACTGGGCTGCAAGAATGAAGAAGCCTTGTTTGCCGCTGTAGGTGTCAGCGCTATTACCGTGGCAGAGGTCATCAATGCCGCCCAGGAATTGTCACAGCTGCTGTGCAGGATTGATGATCCTGCTATTTCGGCGGAGCAGGAGGGTATATCGGATGTTGTATACGGTGCGGGTCGTTTGCCAACTCAATTGGCAGGATGCTGCAGCCCGAAACCTGGCGATGCGATTGTTGGTTGTGTCATGGATGCCAATCAGGTAATCGTGCATCGTTCGGATTGCCCCAAGGTGAGTGTGTATCAGAAGATGCGCCACGAGAACCTTATTGATGTGCAGTGGAGTGAGGGTCGCAAGGTCAGCATGCTGGTGGATATCTACATTCTCGCCTACGACAGAGGAGGATTGCTGCGCGACATTACGACTATCCTCGCCGATGAAAAGATAGAGGTCATGGAAGTGAATACCCGTACGGACCGCACGTCGGGAACAGCCAAGATGCAGCTGCAGGTCGAGGTAAGTTCTCTGCAGGTACTCTCGCGGGTGCTCGAAAAAATAAGCCGATTGAATAATGTTATCGAGGCTCGCAGACTCGGCGCGGTCGACCCTGATCGTGGTGAGTTCACTTCCTGAGAAGGTTGAAGACAAGCGAGCATGCCAAAGGAAAGCCGCCATGAATGAAGAATTCACGATTAATCAGTTGCTCGAAGTCATGGCCAGTCTTCGTCATCCTGAACTGGGGTGCGAATGGGACAAGAAGCAGACCCTGAAGAAACTCACCTCGTACACTCTCGAAGAGGTTTACGAGGTTATCGATGCAGTGGAGCGTCAGGATGATGCACACCTGCAGGATGAGCTGGGTGATCTTCTCTTTCAAGTTGTGTTCTACACGCAGATTGCGAAAGAAGAAGGACGATTCGACTTCAGTGATGTCGTGCGGTCAATTACCGAGAAGCTCTTGCGCCGTCACCCGCATGTTTTTCCCGATGGCACTATTGCGAGCTTCGGCAGCAGTCTGAAACCAACCATCAGCGCTGAGCAAGTGGCCGTCAACTGGGAGTTGATCAAGAATCAGGAGCGCTCTCGCAAGGCGCTGGGTCGTTCTGAGCGTGTGAGTCTGATGGACGACGTGCCATCTTCGCTGCCAGCCCTTGATCGTGCAGGCAAACTGCAGAAGCGCGCGGCGACAGTGGGATTTGACTGGCAGAATGTGCAACCCGTCCTGGACAAACTGCAGGAGGAGATTCGGGAGTTGGAGGTTGAAATCGACGCTCGCAATCACGACAGAATGGTTGCTGAGTTAGGCGACATCCTCTTTTGTTGCGTCAATCTTGCTCGGCATCTCAAGGTGGAGCCGGAGTCTGCACTTCGTGATAGCAATCGCAAGTTCGAGAGACGCTTCCGCGAACTGGAGGGGTTTGCAGCCGAGCAGTCAAGGCTGCTGTCAACGTTCTCGGCAGAAGAGATGAATGACTTGTGGGAAACGATCAAGCTGCGTGAAAGCGAAGCCACGAAATAGCGGGTTCTTGATTTGAGGCAATCAGTGGCGCTCTCGCCTCGCCCTTGTCCTTGTTTTGCCGCAGTCGTTTAGTGTATGGTCGTTTCTTTCCCGGCTCTGCATCAGACGTATTTGCATTTTGGTACGTCAGCATCCCACCTCTATGCAATGAAAGAGGAGGAGGCAGCTGCTGAATCCTGCATTGTGATAATTCCCAATACAGTTTGTTTAATCTAGAAAGTGTCCCGATTCTCCGGAGTCGGGATTGACCCAGGAGTAAGTTATGCGAGTGATATTGTTGGGGGCGCCTGGCGCCGGAAAAGGAACGCAGGCGCAGTTCATCACCTCCAAATTCGGTGTGCCACAAATTTCTACAGGGGATATGTTGCGAGCGGCGGTAAAGGCTGGTTCAGCTCTTGGTTTGATGGCGAAAGAAGTCATGGCGGCAGGCGGGCTGGTTACTGACGATATCATCATCGGTCTGGTCAAGGAACGGATTACCGAGGAAGACTGTGTCAATGGATTTCTGTTTGACGGATTCCCCCGCACTATTCCTCAAGCTCAGGCGATGGAAGATGCCGGTATCCCTATAGATGTGGTCATTGAGATTGATGTAGCGGATGAGGAAATTGTCAAACGCCTGGGTGGTCGCCGAGTGCATCTGGATTCAGGTCGTGTCTATCACGTGATTTTCAACCCACCCAAGTCGCCGGGTGTAGACGATGTGACTGGTGAGGCACTGGTGCAAAGGGAGGATGACAAGGAGGAGACAATTCGCAAGCGCCTGCAGGTTTATCACGCTCAAACAAGACCTCTTGTGGCGTTCTATCAAAAGCTTCAGGACGCGGGACACGCTGTCAGGGTTGTTCGATTGAACGGCCTCGACGAAGTGGATGTGGTCCGCGAGAAGATATTAACCTTGCTCTCAAGTTTCTAAACCTCACTGGCGATGTATGCCGTTGTATATATCGCCGGCTTTACCATTCTTTTTACCGCTGCCGTCAGGCATCTCCTCTTCGTAAAAATCGAACTAATTCTTCTCCCTTGTTCAGTGCCAAATCCCTTTTTTAAAATTATCATCGGTAATATTTTCTTTAAACATTGATGTGCATTCTTTGGTTGTTGGTATGACCGTGAATCTTGAATCGGTTTTTTTTCAAAAATAAATCAATTTAAGTTGATTTTTGGATGAAATTGAGCGGGCATAGCTATATGACGGATATTTTTTATGCTATGGTGGGATTCAAACGTGGGTGCGCCCGTGTTGAAGAAATTAAGGTGGTTTTGTTCCACATTTCAGGAGAGATAACAGTATGGCTAAAGTTAAAGCGACAAAGAAGGCGCCTGCTAAATCGGCAGCAAAAAAAACCGGTGATGCTGCTCTTGCAAAAGCAGAAGCATCTTTAGCAAAACTGCAAAAAGAATCAGCCGCTCAGACCAAAGCTCTTGCCGCTGCTCAGGGCAAAGCTGCTGCAGCGAAAGCCAAAGTTGCACAAAACGCTACTGCTGCTACCAAGAAAGTCGCCGAAAAGGCGAAGTCTGCTGCAGACAAACTCGCTGCCACGGTCCGCGAACTTAACGCTAAACTCAAGTCTACACAATCCAGTGTCAAATCCGCTCAAGAGGCTTCCAAAGCAAAAGTTGCTGCTGAGGCTAGAAAGAAAGCTGCTGACGCCAGAAAAACCAAGTTGGTGGCGAAAGCTGAATCTGATCTTGCCAAGGCTGTTAAAGCATTTGCCGATCAGTGGAAAAAGAAACGCGCCAAGTCTGATTCTGCTAAAGAGGCTGCTCGCACCAAGAAAGAAGATCTGAAGCGCAAGATCGCAGCCAAGAAAGCAGCAGTGAAGGCGAAGGCTGCCGCTCAGAAAGCGGCTGTCAAGGCAAAAGCAGCAGCCAAAAAGCGAATCGCCAGAGAGCGCTTGCTTGCGAAGCGTACCTTGACGAAGGCCAAAGCAGCGGCCAAGAAATTGGCGATCAGAGAAAAAGCGCTAGCTCGCAAAACTCTGTTGAAAGCCAAAGCCGCAGCCAAGAAAGCGCCTGGTAAAGCAAAGGCTGCTACGACAGCAATTGCAAACAGCGTGAAGAAATCTGTTGCCAGTGTTGTGGGTAAAGCCAGGGCTGCAGTGAAAGCAAAGACTGCAGTCAAGAAGGCAGCACCGAAGGCGGCCGCCAAGCCAAGAGCTGTGGCTAAGCCCAAGGTTGCCGTAAAGCCCGCAGTAAAAGCAGTAGCCAAGCCTGCCGCAAAGGCCGCCGCTAAACCTGCAGCCAAGCCAGCAACGAAAGCGGTTGCAAAGCCGGCAGCGAAGGCAGCTGCGAAACCGGCTGCCAAGGCAGCGGCCAAGCCTGCAGCAAAGAAAGCACCGGCAAAGCCTGCAGCAAAAAAAGCAACGGCTAAACCGGCAGCCCCCGCTGCACCAGCGACAACGCCTGCCTCCGCTCAGGGCTGAGTTCGAGCATTGGCATTGAGTCGTCGCTCGAATTGTCGATTCAATGCCGGAATTTGATGCGCTAAACAAGAATCCCCCAGAGACATAATTCTCCGGGGGATTTTTTATTTCCTTCGGTATACTCCAAACATGCCCAGAATCCTCTCCATAGATACCTCAAATACACTGTGTTCGGTTGCGCTTTGTGATGATGAGCAAATCATTACGAGCGTCAGTGATCAGCCACGACAGCATGCTCGCAGAATTCTCCCCATGATTGCTGAACTCCTGGGCGCACGAAAGTTGCGATCATCTGATCTTGATGCCATTGCTGTCGTCAACGGGCCCGGCTCGTTCACAGGACTGCGCATCGGGGCAGGGGTGGCTCAAGGACTGGCTTTCGGTGCAGGTATTCCGGTGATAGGAGTGTCAGCCCTCGAGATCATCGCTATGAAAGGCCACCGTGCTTGTGGACATAATCATCTGCTTGTTTGCGTGCGGGCGCGTGAGGATGAAATTTACAGTGCCGCTTACAGTGTGCTTGGGAATCAGCTTACTCTGCAGGGACGGGAGATGGTTGGTGGACTCAGTGAACATCACTTTGTCGGAGCGGACGAAACGGCACAATGGTTTGGCGTAGGTGATGGCTGGCTTTACGCAAAGCAGTTGAGCTCGAGTGGCTCACTTATAATAGCGGGATATGATTCGCGCGAGATTGTTTCTGACGCCTCCACATTGAGTGAAATTGCCAGTTTGAAGTGGGCGCAGGGCGAAGGTGTCGCCCCGGAATTGGCGTTGCCGGTCTATCTGAAAGAACAGTTGGACTATCAGCAAGTATCGCAACAGAAGTAGCGGCCTCAGTAGTAGCATCAGGAGTCACATGGAACTCGATATTTTTAAATTCACCTTTCTGGCCATTCTGCAAGGCATTACCGAGTTTCTGCCAGTGTCCAGCTCCGCTCACTTGATTCTCCCCAAAGAATTGTTTGGGTGGGAGGATCAAGGACTCGTGTTTGATGTTGCCGTTCATGTCGGCAGCCTGATCGCGGTTGTCTCCTATCTGCGGCGTGACATCGCCACCTTGTTCATGGCCTGGATGCGCTCCTGTGTGGGAAAGGGGACGGATAAGGATGGTCGAGTTGCCTGGTTCATCGTGCTTGCAACAATTCCGGCAGGAGTGGGTGGTCTGCTCTTTAACGATGCGGTGGAGCAGTATTCGCGCTCCATGCTTTTGATTGGTTTCACCTCCATCTTTTTCGGCATCGTGCTTTATTTTGCAGACAAATACGAAGGTGTTCGTAAACCGATGGATAGTATGAATATCAAGACCGCCATCATTATCGGGTTTGCACAGTTGGTTGCGTTGATACCTGGAACGTCAAGGTCGGGGATTACTCTCACGGCCGGATTGTTTTGCGGACTCGACAGAACTGCAGCAGCTAAATTCTCCTTTCTGCTGGCAATCCCCATCATTGTCGCGAGCGGCTTGTTCAAAGGTCTGGAGATGATCGAGACCGGAACGTCGGGGCAGTGGGCCATCCTTTTTTATGCAATCGCTGTCTCGGCAATAGTCTCCTTTGCCTGTATCCACTACTTTCTGAGTCTTATCACCCGCATTGGGTTCCTGCCTTTTGTCATCTATCGAGTGCTTCTGGGGCTGCTGTTGCTCGCGATCTACTTTTTCAGAGTGGCGTAAGCCGCAGGCAGAGGGGGCATGTTGTTATCCATGAGTACCTCCCGCATTTGCATTGCGCCCTCCATTGAGGGTGGCCCTGCCGCAGGGACGGCCCGGGGTGGAGCGCCAGAGTCCCAGGCGCAGCTCGCTACGCGTCTCTCGCTGCCACTATGGCCTTCGGAGAAGGTGGCTGACGAGCAATGCGACTTCCTGTTGTTCTATGACAATGCCTGTCTGTCTCTCCAACAAAATGATCAGGGCGCTTCAGGCCCGCTTTGCGTCGATTTCGAAGATGCCACGCTCACCTATCGTCAACGTCATTCAAGGCAGCCAGAAGCGATTCTGAAGGCTTTGGGTGCAAAGCATGGCGAGACCTTGCGAATCGTGGATGCTACGGCCGGGTGGGGTTTGGATGCGTTCGTGCTGGCTGCCGCCGGGCATCGTGTTGATTTGTTCGAGAGATCAGTCATTCTGCACGCTTTGCTGCAGGATGGCCTGCGCCGTGCCGCAGCGAGCGTGGATGAGCGACTTGCCGTCGTCGCTGGCCGAATGACCCTGCATTTTGGCGATAGCAGCCCGAGGCTCAAGGCGTGGGGCGATGTTCACCCGGACGTGATCTATCTGGACCCCATGTTCCCCGAGCGCAGCAAGAGCGCAAAGGTGAAGAAGAATATGTACTTGTTGCAGCAAATGCTGCATGACGAGCCGCCGACAGAGACACTATTGCGCGACGCACTGTCATTGGCTAGGCGTCGCGTCGTAGTGAAGAGACCCGCTCATGCCGGCTTTCTGGAAGACATCAGGCCTTCGTTCCAATTGACTGGCAAGTCCAGCCGTTTCGATATCTATCTCACTCGGAACAGTGGCGCAGGATGAGCGGGTCTGCCGGGCTGGAAGTCAGGCCAGCAGACGCAGCAGGATCTTCTCGTAGATTTGCGACAACTCGTCCAGATCGCTCACTTTCACCTGTTCGTTGACCTTGTGGATGGTGGCATTGCATGGTCCCAGCTCGATGAGCTGGGCTCCAGTGGGTGCAATGAAGCGTCCATCTGAGGTGCCTCCAGAGGTTGAAGTCACCGTGGTGACTCCGTTGGTCTCGCGAATGCTTTCCGCCGCAACGTCGATCAGTCGACCTCTTTCTGTCAGAAAAGGGTTGCCCGACAGTTGCCATTGCAGGGTATAACGCAGGTTGTGCGCATTCAGTATTGCTTCGGTGCGCGCCTGAATGACTTCTTGCGTCAGGGCGGTTGAAAAGCGGAAGTTGAACGTCACGTCGAGATCACCCGGAATGACGTTCTCCGTCCCTGTGCCTGCGTGGATGTTGGATATCTGGAAGCTGGTCGGAGGGAAGCAAGCGTTACCTGTATCCCACACTTCGCGACACAGTGCGTCCAGCGGCAACATGGCCCGGTGGATCGGGTTCTCAGCCAGATGCGGGTAAGCGACATGTCCCTGAGTGCCATGCACGCGCAGCTTCCCGTGCAATGAACCCCTCCTGCCTGTTTTTATGGTGTCGCCGATTCTCTTGTCACTGGAGGGTTCACCGACGATGCAGAAATCGATCTTCTCGTTACGCTGCTCCAATACCTCGATCACCTTGCGGGTGCCATTGATCGCGCTGCCTTCCTCATCACTGGTCAGCAGGAATGCGATGGAGCCATGCAGTGGTTTGCCGCTGGCAAGAAAGCGTTCGCAGGCCGTCACCATGGCGGCGATGCTGCCTTTCATGTCAGCCGTGCCACGTCCGTACAGGAATCCATCACGGATGGCGGGTTCAAATGGCGGGGAGGACCAAAGCTCCTGTTGACCAGCCGGTACGACATCCGTATGGCCTGCAAACGCAAATACCGGGGCTTGAGTGCCCAGTCGTGCCCACAGGTTGGTGACTTCACCGAAGGGCATAATCTCAATGGCAAAGCCCAGAACCTTCAGTCTGTCGACCATCAGTTGTGTACAACCGGCATCTTCAGGTGTCACGGAGGGTTTTTCGACAAGTGCCATGCACAGCTTCAATGTGGGTGACAACGCATGAGTGGTCATAGATTAGTCTTGCTCTAAGGCAGCCTGCACGGGTAGGCCTGCCGAATCAATTGTGAGTGTGTAGTTCTGCGTTCAGCGCAATTGCAGTCTTGTTGGCTTTGCATTCCACGGCGCCGGTGATCGAATTGCGACGAAACAGCAAGTCCGTTTTGCCTGCGAGTTCGCGTGCCTTGACAGTGCCGACGACCTGATTGTCTTTGTCCAGCAATAGCACCTTGGTTCCGGCTGTCACATAAAGGCCTGCCTCGATGATACAGCGATCTCCCAATGGAAAACCGAGTCCGGAGTTTGCGCCGATGAGACAATCGCGTCCGACGGAAATGATTTCCGTGCCTCCACCGGAAAGCGTTCCCATGGTGCTGCAGCCTCCACCGAGGTCGCTGCCTGCGCCAATCATCACCCCGGCAGAGATTCTGCCTTCAATCATGGCCGGCCCTTCGGTACCGGCGTTGAAATTGATGAATCCTTCATGCATGACAGTAGTGCCTTCGCCGACGTAGGCGCCCAGTCGCACGCGCGCAGTGTGGGCGATGCGCACGCCCTTGGGCACGACGTAATTGGTCATTTTCGGAAATTTATCGACTGACATGACTTCGAGCAACTCACCTTTGAGCCGGGCATGCAGTTGGCGTGCTGGCAGATCGTCAAGATCAATTGCCCCTTGGTTGGTCCACGCCAGGTTGCGCAGAACGCCGAATGCTCCGGTGAGATTCAGTGTATGAGGCTTGCAGAGGCGATGAGAAAGCAGATGGAGCTTCAAATAGACCTCAGGAATCGAGGCAGGCGGCAGATCTTCTTCGATAAAGGTAACCAGAACTGGTTGTGTGCTGTTGCTCAGTGAGCGTAATAGATCTTGCAGGCTGCTGTCGTTCGCAATCTCTGGTAATTGCGCCAGACGCGTCAACTGCAGGGCAGACAGCTCATAAAAGTTGTTGCCTTGAGAGTAGCCCGCCATGTTCGCAAGCGTTTGAGTCAGCGCGAGGGAGGGGCTTCGCAACACCAGCGGATAAAATACTTCAATCAGTTCGTTGCGGGAATTGCGTGTGCCAATGCCTATGCCCAGGCTGTGCAATGAACCGTGCAATGAATTGTGCAGTGGAATTGTCATGCTCATGTGCTGGCAACCTCTCTATCGTTGTGCCGTTCTGTTTAAAAGAATGTTATTGGTTTTCGACCAATTGCTGCAATTGCGTTTCATCGTAACCTGTGACGAACACGCGGTGGCTGCGCAGCAAGGGCCGACGAATCAGCGTCGGTTGCGCCTTCAGTAAAGGCAAGGCCGTGTCGATGCTTAAGCTATTTTGAATTTCGGGGGGCAGCTGACGCCAGGTGGTGCCGCGTTTATTGATCAAATCCTCAAGCGGGATGGCGGCCAGGAACTCCTTCACGAGAGATTCTTCCAGTCCCTGCTTACGGTAGTCATGGAATTCATAGCGGACGCCGTGACTCTCCAGCCACTGTCGCGTCTTCTTTATGGAGTCGCAATTGGCGATACCGTAGAGCGTAATCATATTGTCCCTGCAATATTCGTCGGAGTTTTCCTTGTCATTCAACTGTTGTGAATCAGTTGCCAAGTCCTTGCTTGATATCGCTCTGCAGGAGTTCGATTTCCGCCTGGTCAGTGATCTTCTGATTGTTCTCGTCGACGATGAAGAACAAGTCTTCCACCCGTTCGCCCAGTGTCGCAATACGGGCATTTTGCAGCTGTATTCTGTGATCAGCAAAAATTTTACCGATGGAGGCAAGGATGCCTGGTTGGTCAGGGCAATTGATCTCCAGTGTGGTATGCGGTTTGTCATCGCTGTTGATGACATCCGTTTCCACATGCTGGCTGAAGTGTTTAAGCTTGCGGGCGATGCGTTTGCTGGTGACCTTGAGGTGTTTGTCCGGCTCTGCCAGGAATACCCTCAGCAAATCGATGATTTTCTGGCGCCTCTGCGGATCGGCGCTCACCGGGGTGCCATCACTCTCCAGCACCGTATAGGTGTTCATGCAGTAGTTTTTTGCCGACGTGAAAATGCGTGCGTCCTGAATGTTCAAACCCAGTTGCTCCATGGCGGCGGCGCTGCTGGCAAAGAGGTGATTCCTGTTGATCGTGTAGATGAAAATCTGCGTTGCACCTTCGGATACAGTGTCACTCCCATCCTCAATCAGCACGAGCGTGTCCCGCCCCTGATTTCTAGCTATCGCCTCAGTATGCCAGACGATGTTGGCTGTCGATTCCCTGACGAAGTATTCGTCGTCGATGTTGGCCCAGATCGCCTCGATCTGCTCATGTGAAACGCCACGGTCCAGCAATTTGAGGTGAGCACTTTCCTGTTTGTCCTTGATGCGGTCCGCGCGGTCGATCGGATTTTCGAGGCCGCGTCGAAGTGCCCGCTTGGTGCTCAGATAAAGTTGCCTTAACAAGGACGCGCGCCAGGTATTCCAGAGCGTGGGATTGGTTGCGTTGATATCAGCCACAGTCATCGCGTAGAGATAATCCAGGTGCAGTTTGTCGCCCATCTGCAGGGCGAATTGCTGAATGACCTCCGGGTCGGCGATATCCATGCGTTGCGCGGTCATGGACATCAGCAGATGTTTTCCGACCAGCCAGGTGACCAGCTTGGTGTCCCACGCACTCAGGTGATGACGTTGACAGAATTCGGTGGCATCAGCCATGCCCAGCGTGGAGTGATCGCCGCCGCGCCCCTTGGCGATATCGTGATACAGGCCGGCGATATACAACAGTTCTACTTTCGGCAGTCGCTGCGCGATGTGCGCGGCGATGGGGAAATGTTCTTCGGCGCCGGGATAACGGAAACGGCGCATATTCTCCACAACCTGGAGAGTATGGGCATCCACCGTATAGATATGAAACAGGTCGTGCTGCATTTTACCGGTGATTGCGCCGAATTCCGGCAGATAACGACCCAGGATGCCATAGCGGGACATGCGGCGTAATTGTGATGTCACCTGATGAGGGGAGCGCAACAATTCCATGAACAGTGTGGTATTGCGCAAATCCTTGCGAAAGCTGTCGTTGACCATCGTTTGATGTTCGTAGATCAAACGAATTGTTGCGGCGCGAATTCCGGAGATGGCGGGGTTCTGTGCCATCAGGACGAAGATTTCCATCAATGCAAATGGAAAGCGTTTGAACACTCCCGGATAAGTGACCTCAATGTAATTGTTGCGGATTTGAAAGCGCTTATTGATGACGGTGATTTCTTCGCGTTCTCCCGCGCGCAGGATGACTTCGTCAAAGTGTTGCAGCAACACATCGTTGAGCCCTCGCAAAGTCGCTACTACGCGATAGTACTCCTGCATCAATTTCTCAACCGCCAGGCTCTTCTCGTCGTCCGCATAACCGAACATTTTTGCCAGATCCTTCTGACGATCGAACAGCAGGCGGTCTTCCTTGCGCCCTGCCAGCAGATGTAAGCCGTAGCGAATTTTCCACAGCAGCTGTTCACCACTGGCCAACTGCTCATATTCGGAGGGGGTCAGAAAGCCGAGGGTTACCAGATCGGCCAGATTCTGGCCGCGATAGTGTCGTTTGGCGATCCAGGCGATCGTCTGGATGTCACGTAGTCCTCCCGGTGAGGTTTTGACGTTTGGCTCCAACGCGTAGTCAATGTCGTGGTACTTTTCGTGGCGGGCAATCTGCTCGTCACGCTTCGCTTTGAAGAACTCCTTGGCTGGCCAGACATCCGGATTCTGCGTCTGCGAGATCATCTCCTGGCGCAGAGCCTCCGGGCCAACGATGGTGCGTGACTCCATCAGGCTGGTGGCGACGGTGATGTCCTTGAGAGCCTCCTGTCGGCATTGTTTGATCGAGCGGACACTTTGTCCGATCTCCAGATTGATGTCCCAGAGGAAGGTGAAGAAGGCGCTGATGTTGTTCTTGTGTTTCGCGTGGTCGTCACTGCGGGTGAGCAGCAGGAGATCAATGTCGGAATGTGGGTGCAACTCGCCGCGACCATAGCCGCCGACTGCAAGCAGCGCAATATTGCTGGAGTCTTCCCAGCGATAGCGGTCCCAGGCACAGCGCAGCAGCTGGTCGACGAACCACGAGCGCCCCGTGACCAATGCGACGACATTGTCGTTGTGAAGATAACGGGCATTGAGCACTTCCCGCGCATGTTGAATGGCTTCGCGAAAGAGGGGGACGGCGTTGTCCGTTGCCTGCACTCTGGCACGAAACGCTACGATGTTCAGTAGCTCATCATCGTGGAATCCATCCGTGGCGGATTGTGAATCTGTCATAGTGTCGTTGCCGGTGATTGGGAAGCAGATAGGAACATCCCGAAGGACTTCAAAAAGATTCTTCCGTGCGTCTGGTCAGAACTTCGCAGCCGGTGGCGGTCACCGCCAGTGTGTGTTCCCATTGAGCCGACAGGCGTCGGTCTTTGGTAGTGACTGTCCAGCCATCAACCTTCGACAACTTTGTGTGATAAGTGCCGGCATTGAGCATGGGCTCGATAGTAAAAGTCATGCCTTCCTGCAAGGCGATGCCGGTGTCCGGTTTTCCGTAGTGAAGAACCTGGGGATCTTCGTGAAACACGCGGCCGATACCATGTCCGCAGTAGTCACGGACTACGGAGTAGTTGTTGGCTTCGGCAAGCGTCTGGATGACGTGGCCGATATCGCCCAGCTTTGTGCCCGGTTTGACGATGGCGATGGCCTTGTACAGGCACTGACGCGTCACTTCCACTAGCCGGGCTGCGTGCGCGGGAACCTCGTCAATCAGAAACATCTTGCTGGTATCGCCATGGTAACCGTCCTTGATGACAGTAATGTCGATATTGATGATGTCGCCTTTCTTGAGAATCTTGTCATCACTCGGAATGCCGTGACAGATGACATGATTGATCGATGTGCAAATCGACTTGGGGAACCCGTTGTAATTCAGTGGCGCGGGAATAGCCTGCTGCACATTGACGATGTAATCGTGGCAGATACGGTCCAGTTCGCCTGTGCTGACCCCCGCCGTGACATAAGGTCCGATCATTTCGAGGACTTCTGCTGCCAGTCGTCCGGCGATACGCATTTTTGCAATTTCTTCAGGCGTCTTGATGTTGATAGCCATGCTCGAAAGATTTTCTCGCTTCTTTTCTGTAGATGAGTTTTTGTAGATGGTTTTCTGTACGTAGGGCGCGTGGCCATGTAGGCTCAGGCCGCAGCCATTGTAAAGCAGGATGTCGGCGAATGACAGGCGGCAGCCTGGCACGACCCTGCAATTGCCACGGGTCTGGCTTGTCTCCTGACAGGTTCGAGGTTGGCGAAACCAGCTTCTGAGCTTTATGTCCTTGGTGTGTTGTGGTATAAAGCTGCGCGCTTTACGGGTCGTGGGATCCAGTGAAGTTGCAAAATGTCAGTCAACCAATGTCGCACATACACCGTCACATGTGTTTTGGGTGCCTGGGGTCCGTAGCCGGATTCAAGGTTAAACCATGGGGTGTGTGGAGGCTTAACCCGAAAATACAGGAAATATCATGGCTACTGTTTCAATGAAGGAAATGCTCAAAGCGGGTGTGCACTTCGGTCACCAGGCTCGTTACTGGAACCCGAAGATGAAGAAGTACATATTCGGCGCCCGCAACAAGATTCACATCATCAACCTGGAACACACTGTTCCAGCCTTGAACGCTGCACTGGTGCAAGTTCAGAGTCTGGCTGCCAAGAAGAAGAAAGTGCTCTTCGTCGGCACCAAGAGAGCCGCAGGCAAGATCATCAAAGAGCAGGCAGAACGCGCGGGCATGCCCTTCGTGGATCACCGCTGGCTGGGCGGCATGCTCACCAATTACAAAACCATTCGTGGCTCAATCAAGAAGCTGCGTGACCTCGAAGCTCAGGAAACTGACGGCACTTTCGATCGCATGACCAAGAAAGAAGCATTGGTTCGTCGTCGTGCAAAAGAGAAGCTTGAGCGCAGCATCGGCGGGATCAAGGACATGGGCGGCCTGCCAGATGCGTTGTTCGTGATCGACGTGGATCATGAGCGCATTGCGATCACTGAAGCCAACAACCTGGGTATCCCCGTTATCGGTATCGTCGACACCAACAGCAATCCGGATGGCATCGACTACCCGATTCCTGGTAATGACGACGCGATTCGCGCGATCGAGCTTTACGCTCGCGCCGTTGCAGATGCCTGCATCGAAGGTCGTGGCGACCTGAATGTTGTTGTCAGTGACAGCGAGTTCATCGAAGTCAATGAGTCTCCAGTCGCTGATGCGGCAGAGTCTGCAGGAAGTGCAGCTGCTGGCGCATAACACTCCACAAGTCTTTGGCTAAGGGGCTGTCGTCTTTGACGGCACTCCCTTGTTGCGCCGAGGCAATCTTTGCTAGCGAGAGTTCTCAGGACTCGCGCGTGGCAATAAAAGAGGGGCTAGGCCCCTTTTTTTTAAAGTCTGAATTTTTAAAGTCCGAATTGAATAATTGAATTTACTCCAGAATAGATAGGGGCAGGAAAATGGCGAATATTACAGCGGGAATGGTTAAGGAGCTGCGTGAGCGTACTGGCTTGGGCATGATGGATTGCAAGAAGGCGCTGGTTGAGGCCGATGGTGACATGGAAAAAGCGATCGATGATCTGCGCAAGGCAAGTGGGATGAAAGCTGCCAAGAAAGCAGGCCGTATTGCCGCAGAAGGCATCGTGATGACCAAAGTTGCCGCAGATGGCAAGTATGGCATTATCCTCGAAGTGAACAGCGAAACTGACTTTGTGGCCCGTGACGGTAACTTCCTGAATTTTGCGAATACCATTCTCGAACAGGCTTTCAAGACCAAACAGACTGACGTTGCCGCCCTGATGGCAGGCGATCTGGAGAATGCCCGTGAAGCACTGGTGCAGAAGATCGGTGAAAACATCAACGTGCGCCGTATTCAGTTGGTCGAAGCCGCCAGTAATGGCTTGATTGATGCGTATGTGCACAGCAATAACCGCATCGCGGTCATGGTTGCGCTGAATGATGGCAACGATGTTTTGGCAAAAGACATTGCCATGCATGTCGCGGCAGTGAATCCACTCGTGGTGCGTGCGGACGACGTGCCCAAAGAGTTGCTGGCCAAAGAAGCCGAGATCTATTCCGCTCAGGCAAGAGAGAGTGGCAAACCAGAAGAAATCATCGAGAAGATGATTCAGGGTCGCCTGCGCAAGTTTGTCGCAGAAGTCAGCCTGCTGGATCAGCAGTTCGTCAAGGATAGTGAAATCACCGTTGCAACTCTGCTGAAGAAAGCAGGTGCCGACGTGGTCAGCTTCATCCGCTACGAAGTGGGAGAAGGGATCGAGAAAGAAGAAGTAGATTTTGCACAGGAAGTTGCGGCCGCTGCAGGTCTGTAACATCAGGTAACTCGGACTTCTCACAGGATGCAATTGCCCATGGCCAAGCTCGATAGAAAATACAAGCGCATTCTCCTGAAACTCAGCGGTGAAGCTCTGATGGGCGATGCGGAATTCGGCATCGACCCGAAGGTGCTGGATCGTATGGCAGTCGAGGTCGGCCAGCTGGTCGGGCTCGGCGTGCAGATCGGCATGGTCATCGGTGGCGGCAATCTGTTCCGAGGCGCCGCCTTGAGCGCCGCCGGGATGGAGCGCGTGACCGGCGACCACATGGGAATGCTGGCCACCGTGATGAACGCTCTGGCAATGCGCGATGCTCTGGAACGTGCGAGTATCGCCACGCGAGTCATGTCGGCGATCCCAATGAGCGGTGTTGTTGAGCACTACGATCGTCGTACTGCCATTCGGCATCTGCGTGCGGGTGACGTGGTCATTTTTGCAGCAGGGACCGGTAATCCTTTCTTCACTACCGACTCTGCTGCGTGTCTGCGTGGCATAGAAATTGATGCAGAATTGATCCTCAAAGCCACCAAGGTGGACGGGGTGTATTCTGCTGATCCCAAGCTGGTGCCCGATGCAGTCAAGTATGACCGTTTGAGTTTCGACGAGGTGCTGGACAAAAAGCTCGGAGTCATGGACCTTACTGCTATCGCACTGATCCGCGAACATGACATTCCGGTAAGAGTATTCAATATGAACAGGCCTGGCGCTCTTCTCAACAACGTCATGGGGCCTGGCGATGGCACCATTATCGAAAATATTACTGCAGAGTAAACAGACCCGCCCAAACCAATGGGGAAAGCGAGATGATTGAAGACATTATCAAAGACGCGGAACAGCGCATGGAAAAGAGTCTTGTCGCACTCGAGACTGCTTTCAAGAAAATCAGAACCGGTCGGGCTCATCCAAGCCTGCTCGATACCGTCATGGTGCCATACTACGGAGCCGAAACCCCGCTTAGCCAGCTTGCCAACATCACCGTCGAGGATGGTCGCTGTCTGGTGGTTGTTCCGTGGGAGAGACCGTTGATCTCCGAAGTAGAGCGCTCCATCATGAAAGCTGATCTCGGGTTGAACCCCTCCAATAACGGTGAATCCATTCGTGTGCCAATGCCGGCACTGACAGAGGAAACCCGTCGCGAATACACCAAACAAGCCAAGTCCGAGGCCGAGAACGCGCGTGTTGCTGTGCGTAATATTCGGCGCGATGCCAATGGTGATTTCAAGGATCTGCTGAAGGAGAAGGCCATCAGTGAAGATGAGCAGCGCCGGGCAGAGGAAAAAATCCAGAAATTGACTGACAAATATATTGCCGCCGTTGATTCCAGTTATGGAGTCAAAGAAGCAGACTTGCTGTCTATGTAGGTCTGCGCTCACGAGGGGTGCGCAATGCAAACCCCGCGCTGTGACGCTGAGCTGGCATTCTCGTCGTTCGCATGTGATGGTTCACTATAAAAATATACGAAGAGACATAGACGTCTAATGCATAAAGAAAATTCGACGCAACCTGCGACAGGCCAGTTGCCCCGACATGTTGCAGTGATCATGGATGGGAACAATCGCTGGGCCAGAGTCAATGGTCTGTCAGGTTCGGCGGGCCACAAGGCGGGCGCGGCGGCCGCGCGGCAGGTAGTCTACTCTTGCGTGAAGCGCCAGATTCCTTATTTGACACTTTTTGCTTTCAGCAGTGAAAACTGGCTGCGTCCCAACAAGGAAGTGAAGGGGCTCATGGCGCTGTTTCTCGCTGTTCTCAAACGTCAGGAAATCAAGCAGATGCACAATAACAATGTGCGTCTGCAATTCATCGGCAATCGTGAGAGCTTCTCGTCCAAACTTCAGGACCATATGCGGGATGTAGAGGAGTTGACGGCAGCCAACACCGGCACAGTAGTGACCGTAGCAGCAGACTACGGCGGGCAGTGGGATATTGCCAATGCGGCTCGGCAGATAGCTGAGCAGGTAGAGCAGGGCGAGTTGCGCGCCAGCGATGTTGATGTCAGCACCATGCAGAAATACATTTGCCTCGGTCAGTACCCAATGCCCGATCTGTGCATCCGCACCGGTGGTGAGAGCAGAATAAGCAATTTCCTGCTATGGCAGTTTGCCTATACCGAACTTTATTTCACCGACTGTTACTGGCCGGATTTTGACGACAGCCATTTTGAGGTGGCGATGCTAGATTACTGCAAACGTCAGCGTCGCTATGGTCAGACAGATTCTCCTTCCCACAGCGACGAACTTCCCGTTCTCGGGAGTGAGCGCAGTGCTTAAGACCAGGGTGATCACTGCGCTGGTGATGCTGGCAGTGCTCTACCTGGCGACCGCATGGTTGTCTGCCTTCCACTTTGCGTTGTTCATGAGTCTGGTTTTGATGGTGGGGGTGGGGGAGTGGACCAGCCTCATGGGGCTCGGCAGCGGGTCAAAACGCTTCCTTTATATCTGCTGCTTTGCTCTCACGCTTGCATTGCTTGGTTGGTTTGTCGGCTTGCAGCCTGATGCTCGAATCCTGGATCGTGACTCGGTTTTGCTGGTATGCGGTTCAGGCGCCGTTTTTTGGCTCTACGCCATTACTCTGCTCCGAAGATATCCCGAAAATCACGATCGCTGGGGCAGTCAAACGAAAACCGCCTTGATGGGGTTTATGACGCTGGCTCCCGCGTGGTGTGCCTTGGTACAGCTGAAATATCTCGACCCCCGTGGGTCGCTCGTGTTTGCTCTGATAGCACTGGTGAGTGTCGTCGATATAGGCGCCTACTTCACGGGCAAGGCCTGGGGGCACAGGAAACTGGCCCCTGCGCTGAGCCCAGGGAAATCCTGGGAGGGTTTCTGGGGCGGGCTTTGTGCATGCCTGGTACTGACAGCGCTGTTGTTGATTCCCTTGCATCGCTATGTCACGCCTCTGTCTTTCCCCATGGTTTTTGCGCTGTTGGCAATCGTTCAAGTGGTGGCGGTTTTCAGCGTTGTGGGTGATCTGTTTGAGAGCATGCTGAAGCGCAGTCAGGGTCTCAAGGACAGCGGACGCTCTCTACCTGGTCATGGTGGTGTATTGGATCGTATCGACAGCCTTACTTCAGCGGCTCCGGTGTTTGTGTTTTCACTGATGATTTTGATGAAAGACGTATCATGGCAATAGGCCCCACAACTGTATTATCCCGTCCTGCTGGCAGACCGAGCGCCAGTATCACCGTTCTTGGTTCCACCGGGTCGATTGGCAAGAGCACGCTGGAAGTGATCGCGCTACACGCGGAATATCACGTTTTCGCATTGACGGCCAATAGCAATGTCCCTGTCATGGTTGAGCAGTGTGTCAGATTTCAGCCACGCTTTGCGGTGATGGTAGACGGTCAGGCTGCCGAGCAACTGGCCGGAGAGCTGCGCAAGGCAGGCAGCGCTACCAAAGTTCTTAGCGGCGCGCAGGCGCTGGTAGAGGTCGCTACGCATCCAGAGGCGGATACGGTCATGGCTGCTATCGTTGGCAGCGCCGGGTTGCCGCCTACTCTGGCGGCGGTTGAGCATTCCAAGAAAATGCTGCTTGCCAACAAGGAGGCGCTGGTGATGGCCGGGGAGTTGTTCATGCGCACGCTGGCCGCGAGCAACGCAGTATTGTTGCCAATTGACAGCGAACACAATGCGGTCTTTCAGTGTCTTCCTCCCGAGTCACGTCTCGCCGGTGGTGACATCCGCAGGCAGGGCGTGCGCAAGGTAATCTTGACTGCTTCGGGTGGTCCGTTCAGGACGCTGCCTGTCGAACAGTTTGGCGATGTGACGCCCGAGCAGGCATGTCGACATCCCAACTGGGAAATGGGCAGAAAGATTTCGGTGGACTCTGCCACCATGATGAACAAGGGGCTCGAGGTTATTGAAGCCTGTTTCCTTTTCGGCGTAGGGCCGGAGCACGTTGAGGTGCTGATCCATCCGCAGAGCATTGTGCATTCGATGGTCGAATACATGGATGGCTCGGTGATTGCGCACCTGGGCAGTCCGGATATGCGGATACCCATTGCCTATAGCCTGGCATGGCCGGAACGCATCAATTCCGGCGCCGCTTTCCTGGACTTGACCCGACAAGCAGATTTACAGTTTTTCGCGCCTGATCTGGAGCGTTTTCCCTGCCTGCGACTGGGGATGGAGGCGGCCGCCAGGGGCGGCACTGCGCCCACAATTCTCAACGCCGCCAACGAAGTAGCGGTGGAGTCTTTTTTGAGTGGCAAGATCAGTTTCACGGACATTCCTGCTATCATCGCCGCCGTGCTGGCACAAATGTCTTGTGACCAAGCGGACACTATCGATATCATTCGGCAGGCTGATGAGCAGGCAAGGGCAACTGCCCGGCGGATAATCACCGAAACGGAACTGGGTAATGGCTTGTCAGCACCCACAGGTTAGAAGCAGTAATCATTATGGCTCAACAACTGGTTATCAATATTCTTGCCCTGATCGTCACCCTTGGCATTCTGGTGACTATTCACGAATTCGGTCATTTCTGGGTTGCACGCCGTTGCGGCGTTAAAGTGCTGCGTTTTTCCATAGGCTTTGGAAAGGCGGTCAAGACCTGGGTTGGTCGCGACGGTACCGAGTACGTGATCGCTCCGATTCCGCTGGGTGGCTACGTCAAGATGCTGGGCCAGGAAGATGCCAGCGTAGTCGATGCTGGCAACATTCCAGAAAATCAGCAGCACCTCTCTTTCTCCTCCAAACCTCTGTGGCAGCGCATGGCAATTGTCGCCGCTGGCCCTATGGCAAATTTTCTGCTCGCGATTATCGTCTTCTGGTTTGTCAATGTGTTCTATGGCCTCACAGGCACCGCCCCGGTGCTGGCCAATGTTGTGAATGATTCACCGGCATACCGGGCCGGGCTGCGCGCTGGAGATGAACTGGTCGCAATCGATGGTGTGGAGACGACGATCTGGGAGCAGGTCACCATGCAGTTGCTGGCCAGACTTGGTGAGACGGGCGAGCTGAATGTCAGTGCCATTCCTGCGGGCGCCAGTGCCGCTCGCGAATATGTCATTCCGCTGCTCAGCTGGGAGTCAGATAATGCAGAACCCAATCCATTAGGGTCGCTCGGCTTCGTGCAATATGAAATTCCGCCAGTCATTGAAGGGGTAGTGCCCGGCGGTGCAGCTGCGGCGGGTGGTCTGCAGGCAGGGGACAGGATTCTGGCGGCCGGGGATGAAGTAATCAACGGCTGGGTGCAATGGGTGCAATTGGTGCGTGAGAACCCACAGGAGCCTATGCAGGTGCTGGTACGGCGGGGGACTGAAGAAATCACCCTCAGTGTAACGCCCGCCCTCAGTGCGGCCGAAGATGGCAGCCCGATTGGTCTCATTGGCGCTTATGTTCAGGAATTCGATCTCTATGCCAGTCTGCCCGAGGGCAGTGTGCGTGAGGTCGATTACAACGTTCTGACTGCCATTGCCCCTGCCATTCAGGAAACCTGGGAAAAATCGGTTTTCGTCCTCGTCTCCATGAAGAAGATGGTCATTGGGTTGATTTCGGTAAAGAACATCAGTGGTCCCATCACCATCGCCCAGGTGGCGGGCGAGACAGCGTCTTACGGCCTTGAGGTATACCTCGGCTTCCTCGCTGTGCTCAGTATCAGCCTCGGTGTCTTGAATTTGTTGCCAATCCCGGTGCTGGATGGGGGCCATCTGTTGTATTACGGAATCGAGGCCATAATTCGGCGTCCAGTGCCGGAGAGGGTGCAGGCGATGGGGTTGCAGCTGGGGCTGCTCCTGATCTCCGGCATCATGGTTCTGGCGATTTATAACGATGTCAGTCGGCTCTTGTGACAGTTTCCTGTGACTCCGGAGTTCCCTCTGTATACCACTCACTTTCCTATCGAAATTATCAGCGATCAGGCTCACGTCTGAAGAAAATTCATGAATAGATCTTTATTGACCACCTTGATTCTGTCGAGCCTTGCTTCGACAGCAGCCTACGGGCAGAACTTCGTCATCGAAGACATCCAGATTGATGGACTGCAGCGCATATCCTCAGGCGTCGTGTTTGGCTTGTTGCCAGTCGGAATCGGTGATGAGGTCAGTGACCAGGTGCCGGCCGATATCATTCGCGCCATTACCGCATCGGAATACTTCGAGGAAGTCGAAGTGTCCCGCGAGGGCAATGTCCTGTTCATTACCGTGCTGGAGCGCCCCTCAGTCAGTGAGATCAACATCACCGGCAACAAGGTGCTGAAGACTGAAGACATTATTGAGAACATGACCAAGGCGGAGATTACCGAAGGCGGTATTTTTACCCGTGCGACCCTTGAAGCGATTCGCCAGGGCATTCAGGAAGTCTATTCAGGTCGTGGACGTTATGGCACCACTGTCGATATCGAGGTTGAAGAGCAGCCGCGGAATCGTGTGGCCATCAACATGACGGTCAATGAGGGCAAAGAGAGCCGCATCCAGTACATCAACATCGTTGGCAACAACGCTTTTGAAGACGACGAATTGCTGCGCCTGTTCGAACTTGGCGTCAAGCCATGGTATCTGCCGCTCAGTGGTCGAAACAAATATTCGAGCGAGCAGCTGGAAGGCGACATTGAGCGCCTTACCTCCCATTACATGGACAATGGTTATGTCCAATTCAATATTGATTCCACGCCGATCTCGATCACGCCTGACAACGAGCAGATCTATATCACCATCAATGTGACGGAGGGCGAGAAGTACGTCGTCAATGAAGTCAACCTGGCGGGTGATCTGGTGAATGCGGAGGCGATCCTGCGCGCTTACACCGTCGTTGCCTCGGGGCAGACTTTTTCGCAGGCACTGGTCACCGCAACTGAAGAATACATGACTCAGGTGTTGGGTAACTTTGGTTACGCTTTCGCAGAAGTCAACGGAGTGCCCGAGATCAACGAAGAGGACAAGACTGTCGATGTGACTTTCTTCGTGGAGCCTGGTAATAGAACCTATGTGAATCGTGTCAATTTTGTCGGCAACTCCGCAACAGCAGACGATGTCTTGCGACGCGAGATGCGGCAGCTGGAGAGTGCGCCTGCTTCAAGCCAACTGATCGAATTGTCGAAGGTGCGTCTGGAGCGACTGGGATATTTCTCGACCGTGGAAGTGGAGACGATCGAGTTACCTGGCACTGAAGATCAGGTCGACGTGGAGTACACGGTTGAAGAGCAGAATTTCAGCAACATCTCCTTCAGCGTCGGGTCCGGCGGTGGTGGAGATTTCTTCATCAGTTCATCACTGGAAGCGCAGAACTTTCTCGGTACAGGGCGCACCGTCGGCATAGGCGTCAACAAGAGTACTTTTCAGAAGAGCTTGAACTTCAACTATCTCGATCCCTATTTCACGGCGGATGGGGTCGCCAGGGGCTTCAACGTCTTCCTGCAGGAACAAGAATCCCCCTACAACATTGCCAGCTTCTCGACCAAGTCCTACGGCGGTTCATTCAACTTTTCTTACCCTATCAGTGAAATTCAGCAGATAGGATTCAATGTCGGGTACACGCACACTGAACTCAGTTCGGGTGGTTATTCGGTGCAGGAAATTGAGTCGAGTCCCAAATTCTTCGAGGGGATTGATCGTTATATTCTCAGCGCCCCTAACGCCAACCCGTTTGACGGTCCAGTGACCGACGGCGTAACGGGGCTGGTCTCTTCTTTGCCCTTCGAGTATCAGGGAGTGAATCCGGATCCCGGTTTCATAGACCAGCACGGCACCAGTTTCGACAATGTCACGTTTTCCACCAACTGGCTGCGCAATACATTGAATCGAGGGCAGTTGCCTACGGACGGCACGTTCCAGCAACTGTCGTTTGAAATAACCATGCCTGGCAGTGATCTTGAATATTACAAATTCAACTATTCCAGTCAGTTCTACCGGCCTCTGATTGGCGACTTTGTGTTGGCGGGACGCGCCAATATTGGCTACGGTGGCGGTTACGGTAATACCAATGGCTTGCCATTCTTCCAGAATTTCTTCGCCGGTGGTCTGTCTGCGAACGGAGTTGTGCGTGGCTTCGAGGAAAACAGTCTTGGTCCGCGCAGCACCGATCCGCGCCAATTCCTGATTGGTTCCACCAGTCTGCTGCGAGACGAGAACGGTAATATCGTGCGCGACGAGAGTGGTATGGCCGAGATTGATCCGGATCTTTTTGGATACGAAACGGAGCCGGTACTCGACGCCAATGGCAATCAGATGCTGGATGCCAGTGGCAATCCACAGGTAAAAATCGCTGTGGAGAGCATAGCGCTGAATCAGGAATTAGACGCTTTTGGGGGTAATATATTGACCACCGGTAGTGTAGAATTGCTCTTCCCTCTGCCGTTTGTTACTGACAGGAGCAGGGTGCGTTCGTCGCTTTTCATTGACGCAGGTAATGTTTTCTCGTCGAATTGCACGCAAAGTCGGAGTCTGCTGAACAACTGCAGCAACTTTGATATGGGTGAGTTCAGGTATTCAGCGGGTGTCAGTGTGACCTACTTGTCGCCCTTCGGTCCGTTGACGTTTTACCTCGCGAGGCCATTTACTCGTAATGAAAGGGACAAGGAAAAGAATTTCGATTTTACAATTGGCGCAGGTTTCTAAAATACAGCAGGCTTCTAAAATACAACAAGAGAACAGCGGTGCAACGGCATCGTCTGTCGCGTGATCTGGAGAGTAGATTGTGAGAGTAATCAAGAAAATATTGGTATGTGCGACGTTTCTGTTGGCCTCAGGTGCGGCGATGGCCCAGCAGCCGGTTGTGGGTGTCGTCAATCTGGAGCAGGCCTTGTTCAATTCCACTGCAGCTCAGGAGTTGCAAGCTGTTATTCAGGAAGAGTTCAAGGACGATCAGACCCGTGCTGAAACGCTGAACACAGAGCTTGCTGCACTGGTGGAAAAGGCCCAGCGCGACGAGTCCATCATGAGCGATGCAGAGAAACGCAAACTCAGTTCTGATGCGCAAGAGAAGCAGGTACAACTGCAGATGATTTCCGAACGCGTCCAGGCTGCGCTACAGGAACGCAACCAGGCATTCATCGACAGCATGCGCGAGAATCTCAGCGCTGCCATTCAATCAGTGGTGGCAGAGGGCAGTTACAATATCGTTCTCAATGCAGACAGCGTGGCGTTCTTCGATAACGCCTATGATATTACCGGCAAGGTAACGGCCAAACTGAACGAGCTGAATCAATAATTTCCGGCCGACAGGTTCTCACCAGGTGAGCAAAAAAACTGTCTACACACTTGGTGAACTCGCCGAGCTTCTCGAGGTTGAATTGCGAGGAGATTCGTCGTTGTGCGTGGATGGTTTGGCGACACTGAAAAATGCCGTACCGGGTAAACTGAGTTTTTTGAGTAATCCTCGCTATGTCAATCAGCTAGCGTCCTGCAAAGCCAGCGCTGTGATCATCGATCCAGAACTGGCTTCGGCGTGTCAGTCGGCGCAGCTTGTCTCTTCCTCTCCCTACGTCACTTACGCACGCGCATCGCAATTGTTTTTGAAGGATGAATCCGCCGTCTGCGGTATTCATCCTTCAGCGAATGTGCATCCGAGTGTCGTGCTTGGAAAGAATGTGACTGTCGGCAGTAACGTTGTGGTGGAGGCGAATGCGGAGGTTGGTGAAGGTTCCGTGATTGGGGCCGGCTGTTATATTGGAGCCCGCAGCAGAATAGGCAAACACAGTCGACTGTATCCCAATGTCACTGTGTATCACGATGTCAGGATCGGAGACCGCACGCTGATTCACTCATCCGTGGTGGTCGGCGCAGATGGATTCGGTTTTGCTTTTGACGGCCGTCAGTCAATCAAGATTGCACAACTGGGTGGCGTGCAGATTGGCGATGATGTCGAGATAGGGGCCGGGTCTACTATTGATCGTGGTGCACTCGACGATACTGTCATCGGCAATGGCGTGAAGATTGATAATCAGGTGCAGATTGCCCACAACTGTGTCATTGGCGAGCACACGATTATCTGCGGCTGCAGTGCGATTGCCGGCAGCACCACCATTGGTCGCTATTGCACGATTGGTGGTGCCGTCGGCATTATCGGCCATCTGCAGATTGCCGATAAAGTCATGATCAGCGCCATGTCGCTTGTCAGTCAGTCAATCGCCGAATCCGGTATTTATTCTTCCGGAACAGGCTTGCTGGAATCCAAGGAGTGGAAAAGAAATATTGTGCGTTTTCGGCAGTTGGATGACATGGCGAAACGCTTGCGCGAATTGGAAAAAATCACGCTGGGAAAATAGTCCTTGCCCGGCGTGAAAGTAGTACCAGGTATGCATAACAGGACACCTGCTTCAGGAAAAAAATATAATGATGAATGTGGAAGAAATCAAAGAATATCTGCCCCAGCGTTATCCATTTCTGTTCGTGGACAGAGTCGTGGAGCTCGAGCTGGGCAAGCGTATTCTTGCCTACAAGAATGTCACCGTGAATGAAGAGTTTTTTCAAGGACATTTCCCGGAAAAACCGATCATGCCAGGGGTCCTCATTATCGAAGCGCTTGCGCAGGCAGCCGGTGTCCTTGGATTCAAGAGCCAGGAAAAAAAACCGATTGATGGATTTCTGTATTACTTCGTTGGCGCCGATGAAGTGCGCCTGAAGCGTCCGGTAGTGCCTGGCGACCAGTTGATGCTGGAGGCAACTATTATTGCTGCCAAGCGCGGTTTGTATAAATTCGCCTGTCGTGCCTCGGTTGGCAACGAACTGGTGGGTGAGGCAATCATCATGTGTGCGGAAAGGAAAAACGAAATTGATTGATTCGCGAGCGATCATAGACTCGAGCGCACGGCTGGCAGAGGGTGTCAGCGTTGGCCCATGGAGCATCATCGGTCCAGGGGTGGAGATTGGCGAAGGCACGCAGATTGCCTCGCACGTGATCATCAAGTCCAACACTAGAATTGGCAGCAATAACAGAATCTACCAGTTCTCCTCGGTCGGCGAGGATCCTGCGGACAAAAAGTTTGAGGGCGAAGAGACCTGGCTGGAAATTGGCTCTGACAATATCATTCGCGAAGGTTGCACGCTTCATCGAGGCACAGGCTTTGGCGGTGGCTATACACGCATCGGCAACAGTAATCTGTTGATGCCCTACGTGCATGTGGCCCATGACTGCATCGTCGGCAACAACACGATCTTTGCCAATAACGTCGGTATCTCAGGTCACGTGGAAGTAGGTGACTGGGCAATTCTGGGAGGTTATGCCGGAATTAACCAGTTCCTCAAGATTGGTGCTCATGCCATGATCGGCGGCATGACGCATGTCAGCAACGATGTGCCCGCCTTCATCATCGTCAGTGGTACACCGCCAGAGGCGAGAAGTATCAATGCCATCGGACTGGAGCGACGCGGTTTCGACAAGGACACCATTCAGTTGATTCGACGCGCCTTCAAGATCCTCTACAAGAAAGGCCTGCTGCTGCAGGAGGCCATAGAACAGTTGGAGCCCCTCGCCCGGGAGAATGCCCAGATACAACTGTTTCTGGACTCAATCTTGTCCTCGACCCGGGGAATTCAGCGCTGAGTCCAGGACAAAGGGGCGACAAATGCGTATTGGCATGATTGCAGGCGAGACCTCCGGGGATATCCTCGGCGCTGGTTTGATGCAGGCCATTCTGCGTGTCTGCCCCGAGGCACGCTTCGAAGGTATTGGCGGGCCACGGATGCTGGCGCTCGGGTTTCACAGCTTCGTGCCCATGGAACGCCTGTCGGTGATGGGCTTCATCGAGCCGCTGGGTCGTCTTCCCGAATTGCTGCGCATCAAGAAAAACCTCGAAACTCATTTCATTGCGTCACCTCCCGATGTGTTCGTGGGCATCGATTCTCCCGGTTTCAATCTGCGCATCGAGAAGGTGTTGCACGATAACGGCATCCGCACGGTGCACTATGTCAGCCCCAGTGTCTGGGCCTGGGGGCAAAAGCGCATTTATAAAATCGCGCAGGCTGTTGATCTGGTTCTGGCCTTGTTCCCTTTTGAGACCGCGATTTACGCTCAACACAACGTGCCCGTGCGCTTCATTGGTCATCCCCTCGCCGACACTATCGAGATCTGCGATGACGACGAAGCGCGGCAGCGGCAGGTGCGCGCCGATCTGGGAATGTCGGGCACCGGCAACGTGATAGCGCTGATGCCGGGCAGCCGCCGCGACGAGATCAGGCGCCTGGGAGCAGTCTTCCTGGCGACGGCGCAGCGCTGCCTGGAGCGTGATCCACAGCTGCAGTTCGTCATTCCCTGCGCGAACGCCGAGCGGCGTGTCCAGGTCGAACAGATGCTCAATGCGGATGGCATTGCGCCGCAGGTTCGACAGTCCTTCATCATTTTGGATGGACGCTCGCACGACGCCATGCTGGCAGCCGACGTAGTCTTGCTGGCTTCCGGCACCGCCACACTGGAGGCGATGCTGCTCAAACGGCCCATGGTGGTGTGCTACAAGCTCGCGCCCCTGACCTATGCCCTGGCATCCAGAATGCTGAAGGTGCCCTATGTGGCGCTGCCCAATCTGCTGGCGGGCGAGCGTCTGGTGCCGGAGTTTCTTCAGGATCAGGTGACAGTCGAGAACCTGCAGCATGAGCTGTTCGCGCTGCTGGGCGATGCCGAACGGCGCCGGATGCTCGCGCAACGCTTCGGTGCCATCCATCTGGACATTCGTCGCGACGCCAGCGCCGAGGCCGCCAAGGCCGTGCTGAGCGTCGCCGGTCACGTGACCGACGCTGGGAATCCCTCATCGTGCAGTTGAGGTTTCCGTATCCTGACGTCAGCGCCCGGCATGTTGCTGGCGTAGACGAAGTGGGGCGCGGACCGCTGGCCGGAGACGTGGTCGCCGCTGCCGTCATTCTCGATCCACGCCGTCCGCTGACCTCGTTGAATGATTCCAAGAAACTGAGTGAGAGACAGCGCGAACGCGCATTTCAAGACATCGTCGCAGGGGCCGTGTGCTATGCTCTGGGCAGGGCAAACGCTGCTGAAATCGATGCCATCAATATACTGCAGGCGAGCCTGCTGGCCATGAGCCGAGCTGTTGCGGCCTTGCCTCTGCAGCCGGGTTTCGTCTATGTCGATGGGCTTTATTGCCCGCGCTGGGCCTACACCAGTGCCGCCATTGTCAAAGGCGATTCCAAGGTTGACTGCATCGCGGCGGCCTCCATCATTGCCAAGGTGACCCGGGATCGCGAGATGCAGGCACTGGACGCCCGTTATCCGGGGTATGGATTCGCCGTGCACAAGGGTTATCCCACAGTGGCACACCTGCAGGCCCTGCAGTCATTGGGGCCTTGCGAGATACACAGACGCTCATTCAAGCCAGTGCAGCAGGTGCTTTCCAGCACCCGCTGACGGCAGCACCACTACCGCCATCAGCACCACAAAGTAACGCCAGAGCCATCATGTTCGAGAAATTTGTACACCTGCGACTGCACACCGAGTATTCCATCGTCGATGGTCTGGTCCGCATTGACGATCTGGCCGCCCGGGTGGCAACTATGCGGATGCCTGCGGTCGCGATCACCGACCACGTCAATTTGTTTGGTCTTATCAAGTTCTACAGCGCTGCCATGAAGGCAGGTGTCAAGCCTCTGTGCGGGTGCGATGTGCTGGTCGAGAACGAAGACAATCCACAGCGTCCGACGCCGCTGGTACTGCTGGTGAAGAACCTGGCGGGTTATCGCAACCTGACCGAGTTGATTTCCCGGGCTTATACCGAAAGGACTACCGGCAGCGAGTTGACGGTCAAGCGTGAGTGGATTCGCCAGCACGCTGCCGGCCTGATCGCCCTTTCTGGCGGACGTTACGGCGAAGTCGGGCGTACGCTTCTGGAGGAGGGACACGATAAGGCCACGCAGGTACTGAAGAATTGGATGCAGTGGTTCCCGGATTGCTTCTACCTGGAGCTGAATCGCTGCGGCCGTGATGGCGAGGAAGACTATATTGCCGCCGCTGTGCGTCTGGCCGCTGCCAATGCCTGCCCGGTGGTCGCCACCAATGATGTACGTTTCCTGGATGCCGACGATTTCGAGGCCCACGAGGTACGCGTCTGCATCAACGAACGCCGGACGCTGGATGACCCCCGCCGATCCCACCACTACACCGAACAACAATATCTGCGCAGTGCCGCCGAGATGCAGGCTTTGTTCAGCGATATTCCCGAGGCCATCGAGAACACGCTGGCCATCGCCATGCGCTGCAACCTCGAGCTGGAACTCGGCAAACCGTATCTGCCCAATTACCCGGTTCCCGAAAATGTCACGGTAGAGGACTTCTTCCGTCAGATCAGTCTGGAGGGTCTGGAAGCACGGCTGCTCCGCCTGTTTCCGCACGACCAGCCTGGCAGCCCCTATGCGGACGCTGATCAGCTCAGTGCGACTTGCAAACCTTACTACGAGCGCCTGGACTTCGAACTTAACGTCATCATTCAGATGGGCTTCCCCGGCTACTTCCTGATCGTGATGGAATTCATTCAATGGGCCAGGGACAACGGCATTCCCGTTGGACCGGGGCGAGGCTCGGGCGCTGGCTCCATCGTGGCCTATTCTCTAGGCATCACCGACCTCGATCCGCTGCGCTATGACCTGCTGTTCGAGCGCTTCCTCAACCCGGAACGGGTGTCGATGCCCGACTTCGACGTGGATTTCTGCATGGATGGCCGGGACCGCGTCATTCAGCACGTGGCCGACATGTATGGCAAAGAGGCCGTTTCACAGATCATCACCTTTGGCACCATGGCGGCCAAGGCGGTAGTGCGCGATGTGGCGCGGGTGCAGGGCAAGTCTTATGCGCTGGCGGACAAGCTCTCCAAACTGATTCCCTTCGAAGTAGGCATCACACTGGAAAAGGCGGTTGAGACGGAGCCCCAGCTCAAGGAATTCATCGACGGCGACGAGGATGCGCAAGAAGTCATGGAGATGGCCTACAAGCTCGAAGGTCTCACGCGCAACGTCGGCAAGCATGCCGGGGGCGTGGTTATCGCGCCTACCAAACTCACCGATTTCTCGCCGCTGTATTGCGACGAGAATGGCGAGGGGCTGGTCACCCAGTTCGACAAGAACGATGTCGAGACAGCGGGTCTTGTGAAGTTCGACTTCCTCGGCTTGCGGACCCTGACGATCATCGACTGGGCGATCAAGATGATCAATGCCCAGGAGTACGCTGGTGCGCCCACGCAACTCGACATCACCGAGATTCCGCTGGATGACAAGCGCGTGTACGAACTGCTGCAACGTGGCGAGACCACGGCGGTGTTTCAGCTGGAATCCCGTGGCATGAAGGACCTCATCAAGCGGCTGCTGCCGAGCCGCTTCGAAGACATCATCGCCTTGGTGGCTTTGTTCCGACCCGGTCCTCTGCAGTCGGGCATGGTGGACGACTTCATCAACCGCAAACACGGACGCGCGGCGGTGGACTATCCGCATCCCGATCTGGAACCGGTACTCTCCAATACCTATGGGGTGATCCTGTATCAGGAACAGGTGATGCAGATTGCCCAGGTGCTGGCGAACTACAGCCTCGGCGGCGCTGACATGCTGCGGCGCGCCATGGGCAAGAAGAAAGCCGAGGAGATGGCCGAGCAACGTGATGCGTTTCTGGAAGGTGCTGCGCAGCGCCAGATTGACGCCAGACTGTCCGGTTCGATCTTCGATCTGATGGAGAAGTTTGCCGGTTATGGTTTCAACAAATCTCATTCCGCCGCGTACGCGCTGGTCTCTTATCAGACCGCCTGGCTCAAGGAACATTATCCGGCGTATTTCATGGCGGCAGTGCTGTCGGCGGACATGCAGAACACCGACAAGGTAGTGACTCTCATCGAGGAATGCCGCCAGATGAAATTGCCGCTGGTGGTGCCCGATGTGAACATCGGCGCCTACAACTTCACTGTCAATCAGAAGCACGAAATCGTCTATGGTCTTGGGGCGATCAAGGGACTCGGCGAAGGTCCGGTGGCTGCCATCATTGCGGCGCGCACGTCGGGCGGCCCCTTCGTCTCACTGCTCGACTTCTGTCGCCGTGTCGACGCCCGTTCCATCAACAAGCGCACGTTGGAGGCGCTGATTCGGGCCGGTGCGCTGGACAGCCTGCAGGAGGGCAGCAAGGATCAGGCGCGTGCGACGCTGATGGCGTCGATTGCCGACACCGTGCAGGCGGCCGAGCAGAGCAGCCGCAACAACGCCATCGGCGTGCAGGACATGTTCGGCGATATCAGTCCCGTGAGCGAGCCTGTGCACTCCACGCTGAACAGTCGGCCAGCAGTGCGTCCCTGGACTGAACAAAACCGCCTCGCGGCAGAGCGCGAGACGCTGGGCCTCTATCTGAGCGGCCACCCGGTCGATGAGTTCCTGCCCGAGCTGAGGCATATCGCCCGCGACCGGCTCGCCAACCTCAAGCCGGAACGTGAGTATCAGCTGGTCGCCGGATTGGTGGTCTCGATGCGCACGATGAAGAGCAAACGCGGCGAGACCATCGCCTTTGTTGTGCTCGATGATCGCAGTGCCCGTTTGGAGGTGTCGCTGTTTGCCAAGGAATACGAACAGTTCCGCGACTTGCTGCAGAAGGACGCCATTCTGGTGGTGGACTGTCAGGTCAGCGTGGATGATTACAGCGGCGCGATGCGCGGACGCGCCCGTGGGGTCATGAGTCTGGACGAGGCCCGGCAGCGTTGCGCCCAATTCCTCGATCTGTATCTGCACAAGGATTTTCTGGCGGCGGATTTCACCGGGCAACTGGCACGCATCCTGGAGCCCCAGCGTGCGGATCTGGCGCCTGTGCCGAAGCTTGCCAGCAAACCAGCGCCCGCCGCACAGCGCGGACGCAATCAAGCGGCCCAGCCGCAAACCGGGTCCGAGGCGGAGCAGGCCACGGTGCGTGGATGTCCTGTGCGGATTTTTTACGACCGGGGTGACAGCAAGGGCGTCCTGATGCTGGGAGCGCAATGGGCCATTCTGCCTACCCAGGCGCTGCTGCAGCGTTTGCAGGAAGAGTTCGGAAAGACCCGTGTGGTGCTCAATTACAAGAACGACAACGGGTGGTCCGGCGCACGCTGAGGCGCCCGTTTTGGTGGTCGCTAAACGTCGGCGGCTTTTGTTATCATGGCGGCAACGTACGAATCATTACTGGAATATGACATTGCTATGAATCCGAATTACCTCGATTTTGAACAGCCAATCGCCGACCTGGAAGTAAAGATCAACGAGCTGCGTCTGGTGGGAACCGACAATAAGCTGAACATTACCGACGAGATTCAGAAGCTCCAGGAAAAGAACACCAAGCTCACTGAGAAGATTTATTCCTCCCTGTCACCCTGGCAGATTTCGCAGGTAGCGCGTCACCCGCTGCGTCCTTATACCCTCGACTACATCAACCACATCTTCACCGATTTCGACGAACTGCATGGCGACCGTCTGTTCGCGGATGACATGGCCTTGATCGGCGGTATTGCCCGTCTGGATGGCCGTCCCGTGATGGTGATCGGTCATCAGAAGGGCCGTGGCACCAAGGAGAAAGTCCGCCACAATTTCGGCATGCCGCGGCCCGAAGGGTATCGCAAGGCACGGCGCCTGATCGCCATGGCCGAGCGCTTCAAGCTGCCGGTACTGACTTTTATCGACACCCCCGGCGCCTATCCGGGCATCGATTCCGAAGAGCGTGGTATCAACGAGGCGATCGCCGAGAACATGGCCATGATGTCAGCCGTGCGCACGCCGCTGATCGCGACGGTGACCGGTGAGGCGAACTCCGGTGGCGCCATCGCCATTGGCATCGCCGACCATCTGAACATGCTCGAATATTCCACCTATACCGTGATCACGCCGGAAGGCTGCGCCACTATTCTGTGGAAGTCCGCAGAGTATGCGTCTGCCGCCGCCGAGGCCATGGGTGTCACTTCCAAGCGCCTGGAGGAGCTGGGCATCGTCGACAATACCATCAGCGAGCCGCTGGGCGGTGCGCATCGCGACGTGCAGGCCATGGCCGCGAATATCAAGACCGCGCTCATCGAGCAGGTCGATCGGCTTTCCAGATTGTCGCTTGACGAGCTCGTCGAGCGTCGCTACAAGCGTCTGATGAGTTACGGTATCTCCAACTGACTTCCAGCCTCATCCGCAACGGGTCTCCCAAGGCATGACCTTCACCGAACAGTCACTGTCTGCGCAGCTTGCCGGAATTCCGGAAGGCAGCAGGCTGGTGGTGGCGTTCAGCGGAGGTCTCGATTCCTCCGTTCTGCTGTGGGCGCTGTATCGTCTGCTGCAACAGAGTAATCCCAACGCCTTTGGCCTCTCCGCTATTCACGTCAATCACGGTCTCAGCCCCAATGCCGCCTCCTGGCAGCAATTCTGTGCAGACACGTGCGCACGTCTTGGTATCGAGCTGTCCGTAGAGCGTGTCCACATCGCACGCCACGCAGGAGCCAGCCTCGAAAATCTCGCGCGCCAGCAGCGCTATGCCGCCTTTACTCGTTGTCTGCAACCCGGTGACTATCTGGTCATGGGGCATCATCTGGATGATCAGGCCGAGACTTTCCTGCTGCGAACCCTGCGCGGTTCCGGACCGCGCGGTCTGGCCGCGATGCCTGTCACTCGAACGCTGGGTCACGGCGCGTCGTTGCGCCCCTTGCTGCGCCCGTTATTGGGAGTGACGCGGCAAGCCTTGGAAGACTTCGCCCGGGGGCAACAACTGCAGTGGATCGAGGATGAAAGCAACGATGCCACAGTGTTTGATCGCAACTACTGTCGCCACGAGCTGATGCCGGTGATCGCACGGCGCTGGCCTGCTTATCGGGAAAACTGGCTGCGCAGCGCACAGTTGTGTGCCGAGGCGGAAGAGCTTCTTCAGGAGTTGGCCGCCCAAGACTATGCCCTGACGGCGACGGAGGATGAAACGGTCATCGCTGTCGATGCGTTAAACCAACTGAGTCCGGCTCGGCAGCGCAACCTGCTGCGCTACTGGCTGCAGCGTCTGCGCGTGGCCGATCCAGGCTGGAATGCGCTGCAGCAGATCGTTACAGAGTTGTTGCCAGCGGCAGTCGATGCGCAGCCGGAAGTCAGCTGGGAGGATCGCTGCGAGGATAGACGGGAGAGTAGTGCTGTCCGGCGAGTGCTGAGGCGCTACCGTGATCGACTTTATCTGCTCCACGCAGCGCCGCCTTTGCCCAGCCAGGAATGCTATGACTGGTCTCCACCTGCGCCTCTTGCGCTGCCGTACAACGGCGGTCTGAGCGTGTCGCCAGGTTGCGGTAGCGGGTTGCGACAGCTGCAACAAGGCACAGTTTTGCAGATACGTTACCGGCAGGGCGGTGAGAGTTTTCGACTTGCCGGGCGTCGCACCCGGCCGCTGAAAAAAATCCTTCAGGATGCCGCTGTGGCACCCTGGTTGCGGGAGCGCTTGCCGTTGTTATACGCAGGAGATGAGCTGGTGTGTATTCCTGGCATCGGCGTCTGCGAGGGCTGGCAGGCGCAGGAGGGGGAGCCTTCCTGGGAGGTCATCTGGGCTCCCGATTCCAACGTTTCTTTCAGTTGAATTTTTCACGCGCGGAGCCCTGAAATTGCGCGCCTTCGCGCTTGTCAACCGAGCCCCAGCAGATTTTTGCGTTGTGGTCAGTGCTGGCTTCTGGTACTCTGTAATCCCATCTGTAGGTGCTTGTTTAAAATGCTTTTTTAACGTGTTTTCGCAAGTGCCGGTTAGACATTTTCGAATCTGATTCACTCGCTTATTTACTCTGGATGGGGCGTTAATGACGCGATATATTTTTATTACCGGTGGCGTAGTTTCTTCTCTCGGTAAAGGCATCACCTCGGCATCTCTTGCGGCAATTCTCGAAGCCCGCGGTCTCAACGTCACCATGCTCAAACTGGATCCCTACATCAACGTGGATCCGGGCACCATGAGTCCGTTTCAGCACGGCGAAGTATTCGTCACTGCCGACGGCGCCGAGACCGATCTCGATCTGGGGCACTACGAGCGTTTCATTCGCACCACCATGACCTCGAAGAACAACTTCACTACCGGTCGTGTTTACGAAGAGGTCTTGAAGAAAGAGCGCCGTGGCGATTATCTCGGGGCGACCATTCAGGTGATTCCCCACATTACCGATGAGATCAAGCGCCGCATCATCGCGGGCGCCGATGGTGCCGACGTCGCGCTGGTGGAGATCGGCGGCACGGTAGGTGACATCGAGTCGCAACCCTTCCTGGAGGCGGTGCGGCAGATGCGTGTGGAGCTCGGCTCCGATCGCGCGTTGTTCATGCACCTGACCCTCGTTCCGTACATCGAGACAGCTGGTGAGACCAAGACCAAACCCACCCAGCATTCCGTCAAGGAACTGCGCTCCATCGGCATCCAGCCCGATGTGCTGATCTGCCGCTCTGATCACGAGATTCCCGAATCCTCACGTCGCAAGATCGCGCTGTTCACCAACGTGGATCTACCTGCAGTTGTTTCACTGCCAGACACCGATACCATCTACCGTGTGCCAGCCCTGCTGCGTGCCAGTGGTCTCGATGACATCATCGTGCGCAAGTTCAACCTGAGCTGCCCACCGGCGGATTTCACCGAGTGGGACCGCGTCGTGGACGCCAAGCTGCATCCCGAGCGCGAGGTCAATATCACCATCGTTGGCAAATACATGGAGCTGCTGGACGCCTACAAATCGCTGATCGAGGCGATCAGCCATGCCGGCATCCAGACCCGCACCAAGGTCAACATCAAGTACATCGACTCGTCAGACGTGAAAGCACACGGCGTCAGTATTCTCGAAGGCCAGCACGCGATTCTCGTGCCCGGCGGATTCGGGATCCGTGGCGTGGAAGGCAAAATTCGTACGGTGCAGTATGCCCGTGAGAACAAGATTCCATACTTGGGCATCTGCCTGGGAATGCAGGTAGCGGTTATCGAATACGCTCGCAACGTGGTCGGCTTGCCCGATGCACACAGCACCGAATTCAAACCGGATTGCAAAGACCCGGTGATCGCCCTGATCAGCGAATGGGTCGCGGCAGACGGCAGCAAGGAAACCCGCGATGCCAATTCCGATCTGGGCGGCACTATGCGTCTGGGCGCTCAGGAGTGTCGTCTTGAGAAAGACTCCACAGCCTATGCCTGCTACGGTAAGGAAGTGATCGTCGAACGTCATCGCCATCGTTATGAAGTCAACAACACCTACCTGGAGCCGCTGCAGAAGGCAGGCCTCAAGGTCGCCGGGCGTTCGATGGACGGCATGCTGGTGGAAGTGATCGAGATTCCAGATCATCCCTGGTTCGTCAGTTGTCAGTTCCACCCCGAATTCACCTCGACGCCGCGCGATGGACATCCGCTGTTCACGGGCTTCATCAAAGCGGCGCTGGCGCACCAGGAACGGCACAAGTGACCGAGGCCAACAGCCACTACAAGACCATCAAGGTCGGCAACACGGTGTTCAGCAACGCCAGTCCGTTCGTGCTGATGGGGGGCTTGAATGTGCTGGAGTCAGAAGAATTGGCGCACGAGGTCGCGGGACATTTTGTCGCCGTGACCCGCAAGCTGGGCATTCCCTATATTTTCAAGGCGTCCTTCGACAAGGCCAACCGTTCCTCGATTCATTCCTATCGCGGACCCGGTCTGGAGAAGGGTCTGGCGATTCTCGATTCCATCAAGAAGCGCTTTGGCGTGTCGGTAGTGACCGATGTGCACGAGCCCTGGCAGGCGCAGCCAGCCAGTGAAGTTGCCGACATTATTCAGCTGCCGGCATTTCTGTCGCGCCAGACCGATCTGGTGGTGGCGATGGCGAAGACGGGCGCCGTGATCAACATCAAGAAGGCGCAGTTTCTGGCGCCGCAGGAAATGCGCCACATCCTCACCAAGTTCGAGGAGGCCGGTAATGACAAACTGATGCTGTGTGAGCGCGGCTCCAGCTTCGGTTACAACAATCTGGTCGTGGACATGCTGGGCTTCTCGGTGATGAAGAAGCTGGCTTATCCGCTGGTGTTCGATGTCACGCATTCATTGCAGAAGCCCGGCGGTCTGGCCGCCAGCGCTGATGGTCGGCGTGCCGATGTCACCACATTGGCGCGTGCAGGCATGAGTCAGGGGATCGCGGGGCTGTTCATCGAGGCGCACCCGGACCCGGCCAACGCCAAATGTGATGGACCCTGCGCACTGCCGCTGGACAGGCTGGAAGAATTTCTCGCGCAGATGAAAGCTGTCGACGATCTAGTGAAGAGTTTTCCGGAAATCGATACCGCTTGAGCGCGACAACCGTGACGTCACTACACTTTCGTCACCACACTTACGCAACCACTGAATCTGAAACATTTGGAGAGAGCAAGGTAACAACATGGCAGAGATCAAAGAAATACGGGCAAGGGAAATTCTGGACTCGCGTGGCAATCCGACCATCGAGGCCGACGTGATACTGGCCTCCGGCGTGATGGGCACAGCTTGTGCGCCGTCTGGCGCGTCTACCGGTTCGCGCGAAGCGCTGGAACTGCGCGACAAAGACCCGGCCCGTTACCTCGGCAAGGGCGTATTGATCGCCGTCAACAACGTCAACACGTCGATTCGTGATCTGTTGCTCGGTCGAAATGCCGCCGATCAGGAAGCACTGGACCGTGCCATGATCGAACTCGATGGCACACCCAACAAATCCAGCCTCGGCGCTAACGCAATCCTCGCGGTGTCTCTGGCGGCGGCGAAGGCGGCAGCACTGGAAAACAAGCTGCCGTTGTACGCGTATATCGCTCAGCTTAATGGCAGCACCGGCAATCTGTCGCTGCCGGTGCCGATGATGAACATCATCAACGGCGGCGAGCACGCCGACAACAACGTCGACATTCAGGAGTTCATGGTGCAGCCAGTGGGCGCACCGACCTTCTCCGAGGCGCTGCGCTATGGCGCGGAAATCTTCCACAGCCTGAAGGCCGTTTTGCACAAGATGGGGTTGAGCACATCGGTTGGTGACGAAGGTGGTTTCGCCCCCAATCTGCCGTCCAACGCAGCAGCTCTGGATGCGATTTTGCAGGCCGTCGAGAAGACCGGCCTGAAGATGGGCAGCGACGTGCGTCTGGCGCTGGACTGCGCAGCCTCCGAGTTCTACCGCGATGGCAAGTATCACCTGAAGGGCGAGAATGCCGTGTATGACTCAGCGGGTTTCGTCGATTACCTCGCGAAGCTGGCCGCCGATTACAATATCCTCTCCATCGAAGACGGCATGGACGAGAGCGACTGGGACGGCTGGGCGAAACTGACCCGCAAGATCGGTGATCGCGTGCAACTGGTCGGTGACGACCTGTTCGTGACCAACACGGCCATCCTGAGTCGTGGCATCAGCGAAGGCATCGCCAATTCGATCCTGATCAAGTTCAACCAGATCGGCACGCTCTCCGAGACGCTGGCCGCGATTCGCATGGCGAAGAAGGCTGGGTACACGGCGGTGATCTCGCACCGTTCCGGCGAGACCGAAGATACGACGATTGCCGACCTGGCAGTGGCCACCGGCGCAGGCCAGATCAAGACGGGCTCGCTGTGCCGGTCCGATCGCGTCTCCAAGTACAACCGCCTGCTGCGTATCGAGCAGGAGCTGGGCAGCCGGGCGATTTACCGTGGTATCGAAGAATTCCGGCACATTGCTGGTTAGGAATGCTGGTTAGGAATGCTCAATCAACGAGACGAGAATGACTATGAAAGTACTCCTGGGTGCGCTGGTCGTGGTGTTGGTGATGTTGCAGTTCAATCTGTGGGTGGGAGAAGGCAGCTTCTCCCAGTTACGCAGTCTCGAATCGCAGGTTGAGGTGCAGAAGCAGGAAAACGTGGTTCTGGCCGACCGCAACCAGGAACTCGAGAATGAAGTGCTGGATCTGAAGACGGGGCTCGATGCCGTTGAGGAGCGAGCACGGAGCGATTTCGGCATGGTGAAGGATGGCGAGACGCTCTTCCTCATCGTCGAGTGAAGAGACTTTCGGAACGAAGCAGATGCCGGTGAATGCCGGCATTTGTCTTTACAGAGGCAGGGCTTTCTATGGCGATCTGGGCAATTATTCCGGCGGCAGGCGTGGGTACCCGCATGCAGACAGCGGAGCCGAAGCAGTATTTGCAGATCAATGGACAGGCTGTGCTTGCTCACGCCATCGCCCGCCTGGGCGCCGTGGCTGCCGTCGAACGCATCGTCGTGGCGCTGCATCCGCAGGATGACAGATGGGAAGCGCTGGGGCTGCAGACAGGTCCGCGCTTGCAGACCTGTGCCGGTGGCGCCGATCGTTGTCATTCGGTGCTGAATGCGCTCAACGTCCTGCGTGAACACGCGAAAGAGGACGACTGGGTATTGGTGCATGACGCCGTCAGACCTTGCGTCAGTGTTGGAGACATCGAGCGCCTGCTGGCAGAGGTTGCGGATCATCCGATCGGGGGTCTGCTGGCGGTGCCGGTCAGCAGCACGCTGAAGAAGGCGGGGCCGGACGGCAATGTCAGCGCGACCGTCGATCGCACGCATCTCTGGCAGGCGGGCACGCCACAAGTCTTCCGTTATGAATTGCTGCATACAGCACTCACGGAGGCGATTGCTGCAGGTGCTCTGGTCACCGACGAGGCCTCCGCATTGGAGCTGGCCGGGTTTGCGCCGCGACTGGTGCGAGGCCGCGCCGACAACATCAAGATCACCTACCCGGAGGATCTGCTGCTGGCGCGCCTGATCCTTGCGGCCCAAGGACTGGAAGAACAGTCCGTTGAAGAACCGGTACTTGAAAAACAGAAGTGAAAACAGGAGTCACCGTTATGTGGAACAGGATCAGGACCGGCCATGGCTATGACGCGCATCGTTTCGCGGATGGCCTGCTGCCCGACAAACCCCTGATACTGGGTGGCGTGCAACTGCCGCATGATCGCAGCCTGATCGCCCACTCCGACGGTGACGCGGTGATTCATGCTTTGTGCGATGCCATTCTGGGCGCACTCGGGCTGGGCGACATCGGTCGACATTTTCCGGATACGGACCAGGCGTTCAGTAATATCGACAGCGGCATTCTGTTGCGGCGCGTGTGCAGCCTGTTGAAGACTGATGGCTGGAAGATCGGCAACGTGGACATCACGATTTTAGCGCAGGCACCGCGCATGGCGCCGCACATCGAGGCGATGTGCAAGCGTCTGGCTGGCCTGATGGAGATACTGCCGGAGCAGGTCAACGTCAAGGCGTCGACAACAGAGGGCATGGGTTTCGTCGGGCGTCGCGAAGGGCTGGAGACTTATGCTGTGGTGTTGATCTACCGTGACGAGTGATCTTTCGGCAACGGCTGTGGCGGCAACGGCTGGGGCGTCAACGACTGGAGCGTCAGCAGCAGGTTCCTCTCGTACCAACTCTTCGCGAGAAGCAATGACGCTGTTGGGGTTTGCCTTTGGAGCGCCGGAGCATTCGGCAGTGTTCAAGCGTGAGGTCGATGATTTTTGCGTCGACGAAGATCTTGGCTTTGAGTTGAGCGGCTCGGGTGAACACCTGTGTGTGCAGATACGCAAGACGGGTGTGGCCACGCCGCAGGTGGTGCGAGCGTTGGCGCGTGCGGCAGGCGTGCGCGAGCAGGACATCGGTTATGCCGGTTTGAAGGACAGACATGGCGTCTGCGTGCAGTGGTTCAGTATCTATCTGCCCTCCGAACGGGTGCCCGATTTCACGGGCTTTGCCGAAGCGGGCATGGAGATACTCCAAACGTTGCGCAACAGCAGAAAGATTCGGCGTGGCAGTCACCGCGGGAACCTGTTCCGCATTCGACTGCGCGACGTGAGTGGCAGCGCAAACGTCATTCCGCCTGATCTGCTGGTGCGACTGGAAGCAATAGTCGCACGTGGCGTTCCCAATTACTTCGGGGAACAGCGCTTCGGCACCCACAATGAGAATGTGATGATGGCAGCGCGCCTGTTCAGCGGCGAGTTGCGCATGGCAAGAGGCTTCAAGCGCGGAATGCTGCTCTCGGCGGCCAGGTCCTGCGTCTTCAACGAGGTCTTGTCGCGTCGCGTGCTGGCCGGGAATTGGGATCAGTATCTGGACGGCGATGTCATGAATCTGCAGGGCACGGAGAGCGTTTTCGTGCCGCAAGTAGGGGACACGGAATTGCAGGCGCGGCTGGACGTCATGGATATTCATCCCACCGGGCCGCTGTGGGGCAAGGGCGTGTTGCGCAGCGGCGCGGCGGCAAGAGAGCTGGAATTGGCCTGCGTGGAGCAGTTTCGCGATCTTTGCACGGGGCTGGAGGCGGCCGGGCTGGAGCAGTCCCGGCGCAGTCTGCGCCTGCCGGTACGGGGTCTGCAGTGGACATGGTTGCCGGAGCAGAATCTAGAGTTGCAGTTCAGTCTGCCGCCAGGTGCCTATGCTACGTCGGTATTGCGCGAGCTGCTGGTCTTGCGTGAGTAACGGGTTTTAGTAGAGCAAATTCAAGAGCGCTGGTAGACGAGTACATGAGAGCAACCAAGTGAGCAATCAAGTGAGCAATGTAAATCTGGCCGGCATAGGCATGACCTCGCAACGCACGCGTGAGCGTTTGATCGGGCGGCTGATCGAGCAAGGCATCGGCGACTGGTCGGTGCTCGACGTGATGCGCAGCACTCCGCGCCATATCTTTCTGGAAGAGGCGCTGGCACACAAGGCCTACGAAGATGTGTCATTGCCGATCGGCTACAACCAGACGATCTCCCAGCCCTATATCGTCGCGAAGATGACCGAGGCTGTGCTGAAGAATCACCCGGCCCTGGAGCAGGGCAAGCTTGGCAATGTGTTGGAGGTCGGCACCGGCTGTGGTTATCAGACCGCGATCATCGCGCCGCTGGCCCGCAAGGTCTACTCGGTGGAGCGCATCAAACCGCTGCTGGAGAAGGCGCGCAAGAACATCCGTCTGCTGGGGCTGAACAACGTGCAGTTCAAGCACGACGATGGCAGTCTGGGCTGGAAAGAGAAGGGGCCCTTCGACGCGATCATCGCGGCGGCGGCACCCCAGCAGGTTCCTCCGGAGTTGCTGGCACAGCTCGCGGAGAACGGACGTTTGATCATCCCCGTGGGCGGCGATGATGTGCAGGAGCTGCGGCTGATCACGCGCACCGGTGACGAATTCAAGACCGAGATTGTGGCTGCCGTGCGATTTGTGCCGCTGCTGGTCGGTCAGATACAAAACTAAAGATCAGTGGAAGCGAAACATTCATGAGCGATATGCAAGACAGGTCTGAGGCGACACTGAAGGGCAGACTGGTACTGTTCGGCAAAGGCATGGCCATGGGCGTCGCCGATTCCGTTCCGGGCGTTTCCGGCGGCACCATCGCCGTCATGGTGGGCATCTACGAGGAGCTGGTGAACTCGTTGAAAGGGCTGAACCCCCTCGTGCTGCATACCCGCTGGGGCGGTGGTCCGCTGCAGTTCTGGCGCAATATCAACGGTGGCTTTCTGCTGACACTGCTGCTTGGCATCGTCACCAGCCTCTATATGAGTGCCAGCACTGTGTTGTATCTGCTGGACACTCAGTACCCGCTGATGATGGCGTTCTTTGCCGGACTGGTGTTTGCCTCCACCTGGTTTCTGCAGCGTCAGGTGCTGCATTGGGGCGGCGTCGAAATCGGCATGGCCTTGTTGGGTGCGGCCGTTGCGCTTGTGGTATCTCTTGCCAACCCCATGTCCGGTGACACCGGTCTGGTCTATCTGTTTTTCTGTGGCATGGTGGCGATCTGCGCCATGATACTGCCGGGCATCTCTGGCGCGTTCGTGCTGATCCTGTTGGGCGCCTACGATTACGTCCTGGCCGCCCTGCGGGCGCTGAACTTCCCGGTCATCCTGGTGTTCGCGAGTGGTTGCGCCATAGGTCTGCTGAGCTTCTCGCATCTGCTGTCCTGGACCTTCTTCCATTACCGGCAGCAGACTTACGCCTTCCTGACCGGCATGCTGGCCGCCTCCGTGCTGGTGTTGTGGCCGTGGAAGCAGACGGTGGACGGTGAAATAATCTTCCTGTCACCTGCGGGTTTCGAGGCGACAACCGGACAGCCCGCGCAACTGCTGACCGTGCTTCTGCTGGTGGTAGTGGGCTATGCTGTCGTGGCAATTTTTGAAAGAATCACCAACAGGAAACTGTAACTGTGATGGAAAGGGTTTTGATGAACGGAAACGGAATGGCGAATCGGGTATCTGACTCTGCAGCGGATGGGCGCATGCGTGCCGGATTCTCTGCAGTGGTACGAGCAGTTGTCTTGGCAGGGCTGGCACTGGCGCTGCAGAGCTGTGGTGGGCGCTATCAGGCGCCGCTGGATGACCAAAGCGCAGTCCTGGAGCGCACGGCGCCCCCGATCTATTCGACCACCGGTCCTTCGTCGGTCGGCGGTGTGGCTGACAGTGCGCCCGTGTCGTCATCTGGCAGTTCTGCCAACACAGGCGGTTCGGCGTCCGGTGCCACTGTGGCTCCCGCACGCGCCATCGCTGCCGGAGTGCGGGTGCAGCCTGCCGATGGCGTGAACGTCAACGTTGTGAATGATCCGGGTGGTATTCGTCGAACCTCGATTGCTCGACAGCCGCTGGGTGGCAGTGCGCCGGTATCTCCACAAGAACCGGCACCTGCGACTGCTCCCGCCAGTTCACCTGCAGTCAGCAGCCCGGCTGCCAACGCGCCGACCGCTGGAACCCCTTCTACCAATGCTGGTGCGCCGTTAGTGGGGCAGAGCCACATCGTTGCCCGTGGTGAAACCCTCTATTCAATAGCCTGGCAATATTCGCTGGACTACCGGGCGCTGGCGCTGGCCAATAACCTGCAAGCTCCTTACACCATCTATCCGGATCAGCGGCTTTCCTTGAATATCGGCAGTGTCTCCAACAACGCGCTGCAGAGCGTGCCCGCTATTCCTGCTGCTCCCGCCGGCACCGCAGCCGTGGCCAGCGGGCAGCGCCCGGCGGCGGCAGAGGCCAGCCGCCGCACAGGTAATGTGCCAAGTCGTGTCATCGAAGATATCGCCTGGCAATGGCCGGTGGAGGGGCGCGTACTGCGAACCTTCAGCGGCAGTGCTGCCACCACCAGCCGGGGAATCGATATCGGTGCGCGTCGTGGCGACCCCGTCTATGCAGCCGCCGATGGCGACGTGGTGTATTCGGGGCGCGGCATACAAGGGCAGGGTGATCTGATCATCATTCGCCACAGTGCTCGCCATCTGAGCGCGTACTCTCATAACAGCAGCATGCTGGTTAGTGCGGGAGCGCGGATTCGGGCTGGCGACAAGATTGCCGAAGTCGGCACCGACAGTCGCGGCTCTGAGCTATTGCATTTCGAGGTGCGCGTAGACGGCGCCCCTGTCGATCCGGCGCGCTATCTGCCTGCCCGCTGACTCGCCGATTTTCAGCCTCAGTCTGCAACTTCCCCAATGTGCCTTTTCTGACGCACGGCCAAGCATGAACGTGGCGTGCGTCGCTCTTCCTTCTCAACTCATCTCATAATTCCAGCAGCCGTCAATTTCTGGGACGTTCTCTGTTGCCTCTCAAATAATGGAATGGTAAGTTCCGGTCGCCTGTTCACTGGATGTGGGCAGGTACGTCAGGAATGAGGCTTACAAAAGGGGACTGTATTATGGACGGTAATGTGGCTCGTACTGAAAACAGTAAAGAGCGCTTGCGATTGCACAACACAAGGAAACCATCATGGATGATGAGGCGATAAGAGCCATGGAAGAAGTGATAGAGAGAAATGCTGTAGCTATTTTTGACGAAGTTGTAGAACAGAATGTGACGAACGACGCGTCATGCTGTCTGGGGTCTCTCGTCGGCTCTGCAGGGTGCCGAAAGACACCGGACATGACTCGGCTTTATCTCAACGACATCGGCTCCGCGCAGTTGCTGAGTGCGGAGGAAGAGGTCGAGTATTCGCGCAAGGCGCGTGCAGGCGATATGGAAGGGCGCCGAATAATGGTTGTCAGCAACCTGCGTCTGGTGGTGAAGATCGCCCGTCGCTACGTCAATCGCGGGCTTGGTTTTCTCGACCTCGTGCAGGAAGGGAATCTGGGGCTCCTGCGGGCAGTCGAGAAGTATGATCCTGAGCGCGGCTTTCGCTTCTCCACCTACGCGACCTGGTGGATTCGACAGACCATCGAGCGAGCCATCATGAATCAGGCCCGAGTAATTCGTCTGCCAATTCATATCCTCAAAGAGCTGAATATTTACCTGAAGACGACACGGGAATTTTCTCGTGTACACGATCAGGAACCCAGCGTGAAACAACTCTCTCAATTGATGCTCAAGCCGGTGGACGATGTCGAACGTCTGCTGTCCTACAACGAGCGCCTCGTGACGTCGGACCCACAAAACCCAGGTCAGGAGTCAAGTGTTTTGGAGCAGGTGCCCGATGCTCCTGACAGTGCACCTATGGAAATTCTGCATGATGACGGCGTGCGTGAGACGGTTGACGCCTGGTTGCATATGCTCAGCGCGAAGCACATCGACGTCATTGCCCGGCGTTTTGGTTTTTTGGGGTTTGAGTGCCGAACGTTGGAGGAGGTCGGGCGGGAGATTGGTCTGACTCGCGAGCGAGTTCGCCAGATTCAGCTGGAGGCGCTGGAGAAACTTCGGGAAATTGCCAGGGAGCAGGGGATTACGAAGGATTGCTGGTAGCAGGGAGTTGAATTGCACTGGTTGTATGAGAAGGCTGTTTGCGAAGGCTCCGGGATTTGAGGCCGGAGCCTATTTGCAGACCGATATATCAGCCAGCATCCTTGATCAGATACTGGAGCTTGCCCGGCACGCCCTTCCATTTCTCGGCGTCTTCCAATGCGGGTTTCATCTCGGTGATATTCGCCCATTTCTGCGCCAGCTCGGCATTGAGCGCCAAAAACTGCTGCTGGTCTTCAGGTAATTCATCTTCGGCATAGATGGCGTCGACGGGGCATTCGGGCTCACACAGTGCGCAGTCGATGCATTCGTCGGGGTGGATGACCAGGAAATTCGGACCTTCATAGAAACAATCAACAGGGCATACTTCCACACAGTCTGTGTGCTTGCAGCGTATGCAGTTCTCGCCAACAACAAATGTCATGATTTCTCCAGCTTTATTGGCCCGGGGTGCCGGGGTGGGTAATTTGAAGTTGGGGCGATTATAAAGAGGTTCGGGGGGGCAGGGAAAATACTTTTTCCGATTAGGCATAGTTAATTTGCAGGATGGCTAATTACTTCGTAGGTCGGCCTGTACTGGCGGCAGGGCTGAGCAGGACACGCCCGTGAATACTTCCCTGTAGGGCTCGATCGCGCCATCCATGGCGCTCAACGGTCCTGTTCAGCCCTGTCGCCAGCACCGGCCTGGCGGCGGTAATTAACCCATCTTGCTGCAACGAGGCGAGGTGCCAGCGACATAATCGGTCAGAACTTATCCTGTCTGCCCTCACAGTTTTTGTTTGAGGGCGTAGAGGAGGTCCAGGGCCTGGCGGGCGGTGAGGTCGTCGGGGTTGAGGGCGGTGAGTTGTTGGATGACCGGGTGGGGTTCGTATTGGGTGAAGAGTTCGGTTTGCAGGGGGGCGGCTGCGGTTTTGGTCGAGGTATTGGTCGCGGGCTTGTGGGATTGCTGGAGGCTGTCGCGTTCCAGTTGTTGGAGTTTGTCGCGGGCCTGGCGGATGACGGTCAGCGGGACGCCGGCGAGTTGGGCGACCTGCAGGCCGTAGCTCTGGTTCGCGGGGCCGGGTTTGACGGCGTGCAGGAAGACGATGCCGTCCTGATGTTCCGAGGCGTCCAGGTGGACGTTGGCGATGCTGGAGAAACGCTCGGGCAAAGCGGTCAGTTCGAAGTAATGAGTGGCAAACAGCGTCCACGCCTGCAGCTTCTCGGCGATGTAGACGGCGCTGGCCCAGGCTAGCGAGAGGCCGTCGAAGGTGCTGGTGCCGCGTCCCACCTCGTCCATCAGCACCAGGCTGTTGGCCGTGGCGTTGTGGAGAATGTTGGCAGTCTCGGTCATTTCCACCATGAAGGTCGAGCGTCCGCCCGCCAGATCGTCGGAGGAGCCGATGCGGGTGAAGATGCGATCGATCGGGCCGATGCGGGCGCTACGCGCGGGCACGAAGCTGCCGGTAAAGGCCAGCAGCACAATCAGGGCAGTCTGACGCATGTAGGTCGATTTACCGCCCATGTTGGGGCCGGTGATAATCAGCATCTGGCGCTTGTCATCCAAGTCGACGTCATTGGCGACGAACACCCTCTCGGTGACTCCCTCCACCACTGGATGGCGACCCTGTTCGATGTGGATGCCGGGCTCCGCTGTCAGCTCGGGCTGGCAGAGATCCAGTGTACGGGCGCGCTCGGCGAAGTTGTTCAGGACGTCGAGTTCGGCCAGCGCTGCTGCGGTATTGAGCAGCGCGTTGAGGTCCATCGCCACGACTTCCAGCAGCTCGTCGTAGAGCGCCTTTTCACGGGTGAGTGCCTTGCTGTTGGCGCTCAGCACCTTGTCTTCGAACAGCTTCAGGTCGGGCGTGATGAAGCGTTCGGCATTCTTCAGGGTCTGACGACGCTGGTAATCGGCCGGCATGTCGTCGGCCTGCGCCTTGCTGACCTCGATGAAATAGCCGTGCACGCGGTTGTATCCGACCTTCAGGGTGCTCAGGCCGGTACGCTGTTTCTCCTTGATTTCCAGATCGATCAGGAACTGCCCGGCGTTACTGCTCAGGTTGCGCAGTTCGTCCAGGTCAGCGTCATAACCCTCGGCGATCACGCCACCCTCGCGAATCACCACGGGCGGATTGTCGATGACGGCGCGGCGCAGTAGCGCGGCGAGATCGGGATAGTCGGCGATGCTGAGCTGCAGACTGGACAGGCGCGGGGAGTCGTTCTGTTCGAGAATGCCGCTCAGCGCACCTTGCAGACGCGGCAAGGAGATCAAGGCATCGCGCAAACGGGCCAGGTCTCGCGGCCGTGCCGAGCGCAGGCCGACGCGGGCGAGGATGCGCTCGATGTCGCCGATCTCGTGCAGTAGCGGGTGCAACTGTTCGAAACGGTACTGGTCGATCAACGTCGAAACTGCCTGCTGGCGCAGCCCCAATGGAGTACGGTCCCGCAGCGGCCGGTGCAGCCAGCGGCTCAACAGCCGTCCGCCCATCGCCGTGGCGGTGCAATCGAGCACCGACATCAGTGTGTTGTCCGTGCCCCCGGCCAGGTTGCGATCCAGCTCCAGATTGCGACGGCTGGCGGCATCCAGAACGAGGCTGTCGCCGGGTTGCTCCAATTGAATACCCTGAATATGCGGCAATTGCGAACGCTGCGTCTCGCGAGCATAGCCCAGCAGACAACCCGCCGCCTGCAGCGCGAGCGTCAACTGCTCGCAACCGAAGCCGTTCAAATCCAACGTGCCGAAGTGCTGGTTTAATGCACGCCGACTGCTGTCGAGATCGAACTCCCACAGCGGTCTGCGCCGTGACCCTTGTCGCGTTTCCAACACCTGCAGCGCCGAAACCTCTTCATTAACAAGCACTTCCGCGGGTCGGACCCGCGCAACTTCAGCAAGCATGTCGTCGCGTGAGTCGACTTCGCTGAGCACGAAGCGGCCACTGCTCACGTCCAGCCAGGCCAGACCGAACCGGGCCTTCTCCGGGGCTTCGCTGTGCGTGCCGGTCACCGCCAGCAACAGGCTTTCGCTGCGCTCGTTGAGTAGAGCCTCGTCGCTGAGCGTGCCTGGCGTGATGATTCGCACCACCTGCCGGTCGACAGGCCCCTTGCTGGTCGCCGGGTCGCCGATCTGTTCGCAGATGGCGACCGAAACACCGGCTTCCACCAACCTTGCGAGATAGCGATCGGCAGCATGGTAAGGGATGCCGCACATGGGGATGTCTTTGCCGTCGATCTTGCCGCGGCTGGTCAGCGTGATGTCGAGAATCTTCGAGGCGGTGCGCGCGTCTTCGAAGAACAGCTCGTAGAAGTCGCCCATGCGGTAGAACAGCAGCTCGCTGCGGTGCTGGGCTTTCAGTCCCAAAAATTGCCGCATCATTGGCGTGTGTTGAGAAATAATTTCCATGTTATTCAATTACATCCAGTTATATCTTAATGCTACGTAATGCATGCGAGTGTGGCGTTCAGCTGACGCCTTCGGCGTGGAGTTAAATCAACTTATCGAGTGCCCTACGGCTTTCTCAAACGTTTGTATCAGGGCTGTATAGTCACAGAGTACTGCTTTGACATTTGCCTGGGCCAATTCGAGTATCAAATTTTCGCGGCTCAATCCCTCCAGCTTGTTGCGCTCAGCCAATGAGCTAAAAAATTTCCGGCTCTCGGGGGCAATTCTGGAAATGGTGCAAAAGCGAGTGCCGTCTTTCGAGATGTCTACCGTACGGGTTTCTCCCGCCCAAGAATATACGTCTCTGAAAAGGCTTCGATGCAAGGCTTTCAAATAGTCGAAATCATAAGGAGGTAATTGAAACTCTATCGCTTCAGCTCGCGCAGAACTGAGGCGACGCTCCGCGTCTTCAAGATCGGCATCATCGTGCAAATTAAGGAGATTGCGTAGGACAGTGGAGTTTTCGTAACAATAAGGATCCTGTCCAGAACCGTATTTATCTGCGGTCAGAGTTCGACTCCTTGCCGCTCGCTTTTTGCTGGGAGGAGGAAATCAATACCTTGGCTGAAGTGCCGCTAACTTTAATTCCTTCCAATCTCAAACTTGCCTCGTAGTTTAATCGGCGAATTTTGGCAAAATATGCCCTCTTTGCTTCGAAGTCAGGTGAGCTCAATGGTAGCGCCTCGTCTTGTTGTCCTTGGCCGAGTATATCAAGAACTAATTTGCTGGACAGGCCTATTTACCGCTGGGTTTTAGGCGATTAAATGGCAGCCGTCAGCGCGTCTGAAAATCTCTGCTAAGCTTGCCAATGTGGGAGCGTACCCAAAGGGCATAAAAGCCCGCTCGCGATTGATTTCGCACTGGATCTAATCGCGGGCAGGCCCGCTTCCACATAAAATCAGCGATTGAAGTGGATAAACCATGAACAAAACCCTGCTCTCCCTCAGCCGCCAATGCGGCGACCTCCTGCTGCAACACCACTGCAAAGTGACCACGGCCGAGTCCTGCACCGGCGGTTGGATCGCGCAGTGCATCACCGCCGTGGCGGGCAGCTCGGACTGGTTCGAAACGGGCTTCGTCACCTATTCAAATCAGGCCAAGCAGCAATTGCTGAACGTACCCGTACAGTGTTTCGAAGGCCTGCAGGCGCCGGGCGCCGTGAGTGAAGAAACGGTGCTCGCCATGGCGCGAGGTGCGTTGCAGGCAGCCGGGGCACAGTATGCGGTGGCGACGAGCGGTGTCGCAGGGCCAGGGGGTGGCACACCGGGCAAGCCAGTTGGCACGGTGTGGATCGGCTGGGCCTGGCGCACTGGGGACGTGGTCGAGTCACTCGCGCGGGTACAGCGCTTCACCGGTGATCGTGAATCTGTGCGCAAGCAGTCCGTACAGGCGTCGTTGGAGGGGCTGCTGACGCTCCTGCAGGCCCGAAATGCGTCGGCTCCCGAGCACTGATTAAATACTGGTTGAATATACAGTGATTGTCTGTTTTAATTATTTCATTGCAAGACCACCTCGGAATCCATTCAGCTTGCTCCGACCAAGCACCAGATAAAAAAGGAATCAACCATGGCCGTAGATGCAGTTAAAGACCCGAACCGCGAGAAGGCGCTGAGCGCCGCCCTGTCACAGATCGAGCGCCAGTTTGGCAAAGGCTCGATGATGCGTCTGGGGGAGAAGGGCAAGGAAGCAATCCCCGCGATTTCCACCGGTTCGCTGGGTCTGGATATCGCGCTGGGCATCGGCGGTCTGCCACGCGGCCGCATCGTGGAAATCTACGGCCCGGAGTCATCCGGCAAGACTACGCTGACGTTGCAGGTCATCGCGGAATGTCAGCGCAACGGCGGCACCTGTGCCTTCATCGACGCAGAACACGCTCTCGACCCGATCTACGCCAGCAACCTCGGCGTGGATGTTGAGAACCTTCTGGTCAGCCAGCCCGACACCGGCGAACAGGCGCTGGAGATCTGCGACATGATCGTGCGCTCCGGTGCAGTGGATGTGGTGGTCATCGACTCCGTGGCGGCACTGACTCCGAAGGCCGAGATCGAAGGCGACATGGGCGACAGCCACATGGGCCTGCAGGCGCGTCTGATGTCCCAGGCGCTGCGCAAGATGACGGGCAACATCAAGAACTCCAATACGCTGGTGATCTTCATCAACCAGATCCGCATGAAGATCGGTGTGATGTTCGGTTCGCCCGAGACCACCACCGGGGGTAATGCGCTGAAGTTCTATGCCTCTGTGCGTCTGGACATCCGTCGCATTGGTTCGATCAAGGAGGGCGAGGAAGTGGTGGGCAGCGAGACGCGCGTCAAGGTCGTCAAGAACAAGGTCGCACCGCCTTTCCGTCAGTGCGAATTTCAGATCCTGTATGGCACCGGCATCTACCGCATGGGGGAGGTGATCGATCTGGGCGTGAAGCTCAATCTGATCGACAAGTCCGGCGCTTGGTATGCCTACAACGGTGAGAAGATCGGCCAGGGCAAGAAGAACGTGGCCACCTATCTGGAAGAGAATCCCCATCTCGCCAAAGAGATTGAAGACAAGATTCGTGCGCAGTTGCTCGGTGGTGCCACACCTCTACTGGTTTCCGGTGGCGCGAACGAGGAAGACGACGGCGAGTTCGAATAAGCCGCCGGTTATTGATAAGCAAGAACAAAGGCAAGCAACGTGCGAACTGCTGCTGAAAACACGACGATGGTAGAGCTGCGACGGGCGGCGATGGATTTGCTGGCCCGCCGCGAGCACTCGCGGGCGGAACTGACTGACAAGCTTCGTCGCAAATTCGCAGAAGACGCTGACCGGGTGACGCAGTTGCTTCCCGCAGTGCTCGATCAGTTGGAACAGGATGGCCTGCTCAGCGACGCACGTTTCGTTGCAGCCTATGTCCGTTATCGGCGCTCACGCGGCTTCGGCCCGCTGCTGATTCGTCAGGAGCTGCGTGGCAAGGGTGTCAGCAGTGTGCTGCTGGACGCAGCCCTGGCTGCTAACACGCTGGAGTGGTTGGAGTCCTTGCGGGAACTGGTCGCCCGCAAGCAACGGCTGCCCACACCTGAGGGCGACGCACAGGCGGCGCGCAAGGCCCGCCAGAAGCTGTATCGATTCTGTCTGTCCCGTGGCTTTAGCTCCGAGCAAATTGAGCAGGCGCTACGCCCGGAAACAGGATGACGAGGGCCAGATAAAAAGCCTCAAATAGACAGGGTTTTTCTCGATATTCGCCTGTTATACTGATCCCGCCGATTACCCCAGGCTCCGGACTCTCTGGCAGGTTTCTATGCATAAACAACAGCACAAGAACTCCCGTACCCCTCTCTCCCCAATGATTTTCAGTCGAACAGCCCTCAAGGTGCTTGCGTCCGTCGCGCTCAGCTCAGCGGTTGCCGTGCCAGCGCAGGCCAATACCTTTGCCGATCTGCGGATTGGGATGGCGAACGAGGACAACGTCTCCAAAGGCATTGGTGGGGCAGACATTCACGACGATAGCTACCTCCTGCTGGAGGGCGGCGTTGGCAAGTTTCTGCAAATCCGTCCAGGTCAGTCCGTTACCCTCAGTGTCTCCGCTGCCGCGCAGCGCTACTACGAAATGGCCGGATTCGATGCGGATATCATTGGCGCGCAGGCTGCCTATAACCACAAGTTTGGTCTCGGCGCCTATGCGCCAACCGTGTCGCTGGCGCTGGGTCTCAGCCAGGAAGCTCGTCGCGGCCGCGAGAGAGACAGGCAGCTGCATGACTTGACTCTCAGCTTCAGCAAGCGGCTGTCTCCGGCTTGGGGTGTCTACGCCGCCGTGATGCACGAGTGGAGTGAAGGCACAAAAGACAGTTTCCGCGTGGCTGCCAATACCTACCCTTGGTGGGCATGGAATGTCGGCGACGACATCTTCGACTTTACGCAGAGCAGCTTCCTCGCCAGTGCCGATTACACCTTCGTCAACGGCAGCACACTGACCGCCTCCTATTCCTTTACCGATGGCCACAGCGTCGCCAGCGGTCTCGTCCCCAATGACCGGCTGATGGGAATTTCCTCCGCGATCGCGTTCGACCCCGCCTTCGAACCCAGCTGGGATGGTAGCTCCCAGGCTGCATACCAGATCAAGTCCGACACGCATGTCTATGCGTTGGACTGGAGTCTGGCGCTGGGGTCCCACTCGGCGCTGGATTTTGGTTACGAGTATCGCGACATCCAAGCGCCATCCTCGATCAGTTACAGTGGCAACCGTCTTGGGGTGACCCTGTCGTGGGCGTACTGATAAATGAACCGCCAACACAGGCTTCCACAATCGTTTCAGAGGTGCACAATGATCAGACAGCCGCTTGAATTTGTCTGGACTGCAATCACGGCGTTGAGAAGTGAAACGGCCCGGCGGCGCAGGCAGACCTGCGTCTTGCTGGCGGTGATGTTGATTCCCTTTACCCCAGGGTTGATTCCCGCCGCGAACGCTGCCGAATTGCGGATCAGCATTCAGGATGCCGAGGCCGGCGGTCCATTGGAGGATGCTGTCGTAGAAGTGCTGTTGCCGCCGGATCTGCAGGTGTCGCACACCCAGGTTGGTGATATCAGTGTCGATCAACAGCAAAAGGAGTTCGTGCCTAACGTGTCTGTCATCAGCCGTGGCAGTCGCGTCAACTTTCCCAACAGTGACGATATCCTGCACCACGTTTATTCCTTTTCCCCCGCCAACGTTTTCGAGTTGCCTCTGTATGGCAACGGTCAGAACATCAATTACTACGAGCCGTTTGAGCAGCCCGGGGTGGTCGAACTCGGCTGCAACATCCACGACTGGATGCTCGGTTATATCTACGTAGCGGAGACCAGTCTGGCGGTGAAGACCGACGCGACCGGTGAGGCCGTGATTCAGGGCATTCCGGTGGGGGAATTTCAGGTGCGTGTGTGGCATTCACGTGCCGTTGGCGGCAGTGAAGAACAGGCGCATGCCCTGCTGCAGACGATGACCTTTGGCGATGCGGAGCCGACGCGCCTGCGTCTGGCGCTGCCGCTGGAGCGCGACAATCGCCTGCGCCGCGCGCCCAATGCCGGACGAACGCGCTATCGATGAGCAGCCCGCTCAGTAATCTGGTGAAAATTCATCCATGACCAGCCCGTCCCCGGTGGTGACAAGCCTGTTCGCCTTCCGCAGCTTCCGGACACGCCTGCTGGTGTTTCTGCTCGCTCTGCTGCTGCCGGTCTTGCTAGGCATCTACGCCTTCGTCAATAGGGAGAACAACACCTACACCACAGAGACGATCAACAGCTACCTGGAGCTGGGCGCCGATGTCTTCGATTTCACCCGCGAGGAACACAAGAATACGCTGCTGACCATTACCAGCACGTTGACTCGCGATTGGGGTTTCCGCAATGCCTTCGGCACCGGCGATCCATTCACCATCATCGATGCCGCCGACAACGTCCTGATGCGCTCGCTGGGGGCCGCCGACATGATGCTGATCTCGTCCATGGACGGAGAGGTCATCATCGATACCAGAACTCAGGGCTTTGAAAGCCTGGAAGGCGAATGGCTGGCGCTGATGGAGTCTGCTGCCAGCAGCGACGAGGGCATCGGTGACGCGGTCATCACCGTGGAGGGAGTACCGTATCAAATCACCGTGATTCCGCTGTTTCTGCCTACCCCGGTCGCCTGGATCTTCGGCGGCTATCCTCTCGACAATCAATTCGCGGCCACAGTGAAACAGAGCATCGTCTCCGATGTCTCGATTGTGCAGTTCCAGCGGCAGGAAGGCGGCGCAACTGATGCAGTGGCCGCAGTCAGTGTCATTGCCTCGACGCTGACGGAGGAAGACCAGCGCCTGCTTATTGCACAACTGCAGGAGACGCCGCTCAATACTGGCGTGCTCGATGCGGGCGGAGGAGCCCAGGCCACGACCCGCCGCATCCAACTCAGCGAAGGCGAATACGGCACGCTGATGCGTCCGCTCTACGGTGAACCGGGTGAAGAACTGCAGATTGTCGCGGTCATCCAGAAGTCCTACAACGAGAACATGGAAAACGTGCAGGCGTTCCAGCGCGTGTTGCTGCAGTTTTACCTTGCGGTTCTGGCCGTCAGCCTGCTGGCGGTGGTCCTGCTCGCGCGTTCGGTCACTCGTCCGGTGCTGGATCTGGCGCAGCGAGTACGGCGCATTGAATCGGGCGACTTCGGCCAGTCTGTGCAGGTCAGCGGACGCGATGAGATCAGCGAGCTGGCAACGTCCGTGAACAACATGGCCCGTGGTCTGGCGGAAAAGGAAAAGGTGCGTGATCTGCTCGGCAAGGTCGTGTCGCATGAGATAGCCGAAGAGTTGTTGAGCAAAACCATCGAGCTGGGCGGGGAAGAGAAGATCGTGACGGTGCTGTTTGCCGACATCAAGGGCTTCACCTCACTGTGTGAGAACACTCCCCCTGAGGCTGTGTTGACGCTGCTCAACAGCTACCTGAGTGAGATCACGGCGGTGATCGAGCGGCATCAGGGTGTGGTGGACAAATACACTGGCGATTCCGTGATGGCGTTGTTCGGAGCGCCGCTCAGTCGCGGGAACGACGCCCAGAACGCCGTCCGGACCGCCTTGGCGATGGAAGAAGCCATGACCTCTCTCAATGCTCGCAACCGTGCGGCAGGAATGGCAGAGGTGGAGGCGGGCATCGGCGTGCACACCGGGTTGGTGGTCGCAGGCAACCTCGGCTCCCAGAATCGATTGAACTACACCGTCATCGGCGACTCGGTTAACCTCTCGGCTCGGCTTGAGGGTTTGACGCGCAAATACCACGTTGCCAACATCGTCAGCGAGACAACGCGGCTTAGCGCTCCGGGTTTCGTTTATCGCGAGTTGGACCTGGTGCGGGTCGCGGGCAAGCGCGAGCCAGTCAGAATCTTTGAGGTGATTGGGGAAGAGGGCACCGTCAGCGCATCCACTCTGCTGGAACTGACGACATTTGCCAGTGCTCTGCAGGCCTATCGGGCCCGGCAGTGGGACGAGGCTCAGGCGCTTTTTGAACAATTAGGGGGGGCGGCGGTAAATCTCTACAGGGTCTATCTCGAACGCATCCCAGAGCTGCGCTCGCTTGAACTCCCATCGAACTGGGACGCGGTCTTCACCTTCGACAAAAAATAACTGCGCCACATGTGCGACCCACATATCAATCGCGGGCAGGACCCGCTCCCACAGCCACCTCTCCCTGCACCGTATCTCTATACTGCGTCGGTGTCAGATTATGCAGATCCTTGAAGGCCTTGTTGAATGAAGAGAGAGCCGAATAGCCGACGTCAAACGCGATGTTGGCGATCGGTTCCCGCTGCTCGAAGGGCAGGGCGAGCCGATTGCAGGCTTCCTCGATACGGAAGGCATTGAGGAACTGGTTGAAGTTGCGATATCCCAGCTGTTTGTTGATCACCCGGCGCAGACGATATTCCTGCAGTGACAAACGCTCCGCTAATTCCCCGATCGTCAACCCTGGCCGCGAATACAGTCTCTCCTTTTTCAGCACATCGAAGATGCGCTCCACCAGCGCAGGATTATCGATACGACGCTCGGTGCTGGGCACTGGGGTCAGATGTGGCACAGCGCTCAGCTGCGCTCCCTGTTCCTGCGGCAGCACAATCACGTGCAGTGCCTCGCCGTGCAGGCGCATGACAGTGAGATTGAACGCCAGGGTGATCAGGAAGAGGTAGAAAAACAGCCATTCGTTCGGAATGGGTGTCAGCTCGATGGAGTAAAGGCTGGCGTAATAGCTGCCGGCGCGAACGAAACCATTGATCAGAACTGCCGCCACAAATACGCCCATCGCGACGGTGCAAGTGACACGCAGTCTTCGGCGGGATTCCATCAGATCGTAGCTCAAGCCCTGGAAGGCCGTGTACACCGCGTGCACGGAGAAGCCCAGCATGATCAGCTGCGGAATCACGTAGTAGATAAAATACTCGAGATCAGCCGCAGGAGTGCCTGCGGAGATGAACGAACCGTATGCCCGTAACGCCATGTAGACAGCTATCAGTATCCACGCCATAGCTGGCACGCGTGCGTTGTCGACGAGCAGGAACCGCGACAACAGCCACAACGCAGCCGGGGCCAGCGTGGCCATGCGATAGAAGAAATACTGCAGCGGGAAATTCAGATGAGTGTCCGGAACATTCGACATCACGTGACAAATCAGGCAGAAGCTGTAGAGGGTCAAGAGCTGGCCAATGACGTGGCGGCGGTGATAAGCAGCGAAGAACAGGCTGATGAAAGCCAACTGCGAAATCGCCAGTACACTGATAACGTTCAGGGAAAGACCGAACATATAGAACCTCGACATACCAATTTTTTTTTGTTGTTATTTATGTTGTTGTTGCAGTCAGCTGGGTCACGAGCGCGCGTGTCGGGATGATCACCTTTTCCCGGATGCAACACAATCCCTGTGCTGATCCCGGTACTTTGCTCCCCAACCCTGGCCACAACTCATGCCGAACTTATGTTCGTTCTTTTTGATATCAAATTGCAATTCTAATGATATTGACACGATGGTGGTACTCGCGCTTCGCGTTGTCTGCCGTGAAGTGAATTTCCGCTGACGTATCCTGAACATTTCGCCTAAATGTGGAAGTGGGCCTGCCCGCGATGGCTTTCAGAATAAGTCAAAAGCTATCGCGGGCAGGCCCGCTCCCACATTGCATTGGCTCAAATCACCAACAAATCCATAAACTCATGCACCGGTGTGGCTTCCAGCGCTTTCTGATCCTTGCACAGCGCGAAGATCTTCTCGACACGCGCAGCGGGGAAACGCGTCGCCAGGTTGCTGCGGAACTTGCTCTCCAGCAGCGGGATGCCCTCGGCGCGACGACGTCGATGGCCCACCGGATACTCCACCTCCACCTTCGGCGTTGAAGTCCCGTCCTTGAAGAAAATCTGTAGCGCGTTGGCAATGGAACGCTTGTCCGCCTCCAGATATTCGCGGGTATAGCGCGGCTCCTCGATCACCTCCATCTTCTCGCGTAGCTGATCGATGATCGGGTGGGCCTTGTGGAAATCGTCCTCGTAGTCCTCGGCCACCAGATTGCCGAAAGCGAGCGGGACAGCGGTCATGTACTGCAAGCAATGGTCACGGTCCGCCGGATTATTGAGCGGGCCACTCTTGCTGATGATGCGGATTGCGGACTCGTGCGTGTGAATCACGATGCGCTCGATCTGGTCCAGACGATCCTTCACCAGCGGGTGCAGACGCACCGCCGCTTCGGCCGCTGTCTGCGAATGGAACTCCGCAGGGAACGAGATCTTGAAGAGAATCTGTTCCATTACATAGTTGCCGTAATCCTTTGTAAAGGCTAGCTTATTTCCCTTGAAATAGACGTCATAGAAGCCCCACTTCGGCGTCGTCAGCACGCTCGGATATCCAATCTCGCCACGCATCGTCAGGTCCGCCAGACGTACGGCTCGCGAGGTCGCATCGCCCGCTGCCCAGGATTTTCGAGGACCGGCATTGGGAGAGTGGCGATAGGTGCGCAGGCTTGAGCCGTCCAGCCAGGCTTGCGACAGAGCATCGATGATCTGCGCCTGTGAGCCACCAAGCATCTGCGTCACGACGGCCGTCGAGGCAACCCGCACCAGCAGCACATGGCATAGCCCCACGCGGTTGAAACTGTTCTCCAGCGCGATCACGCCCTGAATCTCATGCGCCTTGATCATCGCCGTGAGCACATCGCGCATCAACAGCGGCGCCTTGCCTGCAGCCACGTTGCGCTGCGACAAGTAGTCGGCCACGGCGAGAATGCCCCCGAGGTTGTCGGACGGATGACCCCATTCAGCTGCCAGCCAGGTGTCGTTATAGTCCAGCCAGCGGATGATGCAGCCGATGTCCCATGCGGCCTTCACCGGGTCCAGACGAAATTGTGTGCCGGGAACACGCGCACCGTGTGGAACGATGGTGCCCTCGACCAAAGGGCCGAGCAGTTTGGTGCATTCGGGAAAACGCAGCGCCAGCAGGCCGCAGCCAAGGGTGTCCATCAGGCAGTTGCGGGCGGTGTCGTAAGCCTCGGTAGAGGTGACCTCGTAATCGGTGACGTAGCGGGCGATGTCCACCAGTTCCTGATCCGGCGCTGGTCTCTGGTTGTATTCCACGTTGGCTGACATAAATGGGGGGTCTCTTGGTTTGTTGATGTTTGTTTAAGCACCTTGCAATCACTCGAAATTTTTCGAGAGCCGTCCTCCAGGTACCATTCGGACGTGCAGTATTCTTAGAACATGGATGACCTGTACTTTTCGGGCCAGATCCAATTCATAGTCGAATGACACAAATAATTGATGGCTGGCGTGTCGCCCAATTCTTGCGATTGGGTAGCAGTAGAGTGCTCTTTGGGCGTCTGCGAAAGCTCTCAGAAGTGGCGCTTTGTCCCCGAGCTCAAGGAAATCTGCGAATGACTGTTTAATCAGCGCCGAATACTTTTCGGCCTGTAATTCACCGAACATTCGGTACGATTGCTGAATTATTTCGTTAAAGTCATTCGAAGCTTCTGCAGAGAATCTCACCTTCCGTGGTGGACTTTCAGTCATTTGAGATGCGGTCTCCCAAGCACTTCGGCAGTCAGTCGATCAAGATATCGACCGACCTCACTTGCGCTGAGTGTCAACGAGCGGCCTTCTGCGATATCACGCTCTCCGACATTGATTGCTTCGAGCAACAATGTCATCTGTGCCTTTTCGGCAGACGCGCGGTCCCGGCTTTCAACTAAACTGTTGATTAACTCAGCCTGGTCTTCGAGAGACAGGTGGAGTGCCTCTTGTCGTAGCTCGTCAAGTTTCATAGATCTCTCCTCTGCCTATATGTTCATGTCAAAAGTATAGACGTGTACTTAAAATCCTGCCATTTCACGCTCAAAATAAGAACTATTGGACGAATTTTTCCGATTTGAAAAAATATTTCAAAAATATTCACTTATTTATTGGCGCGTTTTCAATCTGTGAACTAACTTTATATTCGAGCACAAGGAAGGTGTTTAAAAGCCTGCCATGGATGACAGGCGTTGGGCTGAGTCCGGATATGCTTCCTAAAATCTCAGCCCAGGGGGGCAGCACTGCTGCCCCCCGACTTTTTCAATTCAATCACTGCCCCTGTGGGAGCGGGCCTGCCCGCGATTTTTTCTCACGCAGCGCACAATCAATCGCGGGCAAGGCCCGCTCCCACCTTTCAAAGCACCGCGTGTGTGGGAGCGTGCCCGCACGCGATTTTTTTTATTCGCGGGCAATCATCGCGGGCAGGCCCGCTCCCACATATCCACCCACGGCATCGTCGCCGGCCCGATGTAGTCCGCGCTCGGGCGGATGATGCGGTTGTTGGAGCGCTGCTCCTTCACGTGGGCCGCCCAGCCGGTGACGCGGGACATCACGAAGATCGGCGTGAACAACTTGGTCGGAATCCCCATAAAGTGATACGCCGAGGCATGGAAGAAATCGGCATTGCAAAACAGCTTCTTCTCGCGCCACATGACTTCCTCGCAGCGCACGGACACGGGATAGAGCACCTTGTCGCCAACCTGCGCCGCCAGCTTCTCCGCCCACTGCTTGATGATGACGTTGCGCGGGTCCGACTCGGCATAAATCGCGTGCCCGAATCCCATCACCTTTTCCTTGCGCGCCAGCATGCCGAGCAACTCGCGCTCGGCCTCATCCGGACTCTGCCAGCGCTCGATCATGTCCATCGCCGCCTCGTTGGCACCGCCATGCAAGGGGCCGCGCAGCGAACCAATCGCAGCCGTCACGCAGGAATGCATGTCGGAGAGCGTCGAGGCGCACACCCGTGCCGTGAAGGTCGAGGCGTTGAACTCGTGTTCAGCATAAAGAATCAGCGACACATTCATTACCTTTTCGAACAGCGCGTTGGGCTTCTCCCCACTGAGCATGTGCAGGAAATGTGCGCCGATGGAATCGTCGTCCAGCGCCGTGTCGATGCGCACGCCGTCGTGCGTGAAGCGATACCAGTAGCAGATGATCGAGGGGAGGGCGGCGACCAGCCGGTCGATCACGTCGTCCTGCTGCGCGAAGCTGTGTTCCATCTCCAGATTGCCCAGCATCGAGCAGCCGGTGCGCATCACATCCATGGGGTGAGCGTCTGCGGGAATGCGCTCCAGCACTTCTTTCAAGGCTTGAGGAAGTGCGCGTAATGATTTGATTTTAAGGACATAAGTATCAAGCTCTTTGCGGTTCGGAAGATGTCCGCGCAGCAGCAGGAAGGCCACTTCTTCGAAGCGCGCCTTGTCGGCGAGAACGCTGATGTCATAGCCACGATAGGTCAGTCCCGAGCCGGTCTTTCCGACCGTACACAGGGCTGTCTCGCCGGCCACCTGGCCGCGCAGTCCGGCGCCGGATAAGGGTTTTGCTGCCATCTATATCTCCTCGCATGAAATCTTTGTGTGCGAGCTGCGCTCACAATTGAATTTGTGGGAGCGGGCCTCGCCCGCGATGATCTATGCGTTGAACGCGACAACATCGCGAGCAGGCTCGCTCCCACAGTCAGTGGGCGTTGCGAGTCACTCAATCGCGAGCAAGGTTCGCACACAGTCAGTGGATTTATTGTTCTCTAAACAACCGATCCAGCTTCTCCTCATACGCGTGATACCCCAGCACCTCATACAACTCCTTGCGAGTCTGCATGCTGTCCACCACGCCGCGCTGATCCCCATCCTGCAGAATGCCCGCATACACCAGCTCGGCGGCACGGCTCATCGCCCGGAACGCACTCAGCGGATACAACACCATGCCAACGCCACAGGCGCCCAACTCGGCCTTGTTAAAAAGAGGTGTCGCCCCAAATTCAGTAATATTCGCCAGAATCGGCACGCGCACAGTGGCACTGAAGCGTCGATAATCCTCCAGACTGGTGATCGCTTCCGGAAAAATCGCATCCGCCCCAGCCTCGACACACGCCACCGCACGCTCGATAGCCGACTCGATGCCCTCCACCGCAATCGCATCGGTCCGCGCCATGATCACGAAATCCGCATCAATTTTCGCGTCCACCGCCGCCTTCACGCGATCCACCATCTCGTCCTTGCTCACGATCGCCTTGTTAGGCCGATGTCCGCAGCGCTTCTGCGCCACCTGATCCTCAAGATGCACCGCCGCCGCACCCGCTTTTTCCATCGCCTTGATCGTGCGCGCAATGTTGAAAGCGCCGCCCCAGCCGGTGTCGATGTCAACCAGCAAAGGCAGAGAAGAGGCAGAGGTGATGCGCTCCACGTCGATGATCACGTCATTGAGGCTGGTCATGCCCAGATCGGGCAGCCCGTAAGAGGCATTCGCCACGCCGGCGCCGGAAAGATAGATGGCCTGATGTCCCGCGCGCTCGGCGAGCATCGCGCAATACGCATTGATGGTGCCGACGATCTGCAGCGGCGAATTGGCCTGCAGCGCCCGGCGAAATCTGGCCCCGGCGCTCAACTGAACTGGCATGGAAGTGTCCTCTGGGTGCGATGCGAAAACTGCCTGCAAGGTAAAGGAAACCCTAGTTGAAGTAAATCCTGTGGGAAGGGCTCTGTGGGAGCGGGCCTGCCCGCGATTGGGTTTTGTGGGGCATCAATCGCGTGCAGGCGCGCTCGCACAGAAATTCGGCGGCGCAACAGACGATCCTATGCTACCTTTCTGCTTGTAAAGAGATTGTGATAACCGCAAATCGGGCCAGAGCAAATGAATATGGCTGATGTCGATACCCGCTGGAAACAGCGCCTGCCCAGTTTCAACCTGGTATTTGGTCAGCTAAGTGATGCGGCCATCATTGATGGCTGCTCGTGAGCTGAGTCCTCTCGAACGGCAAGGTGTCATTCAAGCGTTTGAGTACACCTACGAACTCGGCTGGAACGTGCTGAGAGATTACTTGCGCTGGCAGGGCAATGCAGAGCTGAGTGGCTCTCGCGACACGCTGCGTGAGGCTTTCTCCGCGAAATTGATTGATGACGGCGAGATTTGGATGGATATGCTTCAGGATCGCAATCGCACTTCACACACATATAATGAAGCCACAGCAACGGAGATACTCAACAACATTCAAGCTCATTACCACGCGCTGTTTCAAAAGTTGCAGTGGAAAATGAACAGCTTGGCGAGCACGGGCTAAACCAATATGCCATCAGTGAGCAGCGGCCTAAGTCCTCAGACCATTTCCCGATTGAGTGAAATCTTCGCCAGACATGAAAAAGTCAGCAGAGTTGTGCTCTATGGTTCTCGCGCGAAGGGTAATTGGAGGAACGAGTCGGATTGACACTGTTGCGCAACGCGCTACACTCTAAATCATGATTAAGACTTTCAAGCACAAGGGATTGAGGCTTTACTACGAAACTGGCAGCACGCGAGGCATTCAGGCAACACATGCCAATCGCCTGCGGATGCAACTGGTGGCTTTGGATACTGCGCTGGAAGTCTCGGATCTCGACATCCCTGGATACAAGCTCCACCCAATGAAAGGGGACCGTAAAGGTATTTTGGCCATATCTGTCAGTGGTAACTGGCGATTGACTTTCGAATTCCGCGATGGACATGTGTATCTGCTTGAGTATGAGGATTATCACTAATGGCTATGTACAATCCACCACATCCTGGCGAGTTTATTTTCGACACTTACATGGAGCCTTTTGGGCTTAGCTGCCGCTATCTTGCGGAGCAGCTCGATGTTTCGCCATCCACATTGAATCGCATTCTGAAGTTGCAGAGTGGTGTCAGTCCAGAAATGGCACTGAGGTTATCCAAGACTCTTGGGCGAAGCCCGGAGAGCTGGCTTGCAATGCAGGACGGCTATGATCTCTGGTACGTCAGCAAGAGCATTCAATTGGACAGAGTGCAAAAAATTGAACTTACCGCTGCATAACAAGCGACTGTACAGCGACAATTCCTCCGTTGCTTTGCAGCACCAAAATTGCGCGTGAGCACGGGCGTTATGGCATCACCGGGAAGGGCGCATGTAGCAAGCTCAAGGGGCTGAATCTCCTACATCCACCGCCCCGCACTAAACCCCAGCATCCGCCCACGCAACATCGCCCCCACTGCCAGATCATAATCCAGCCTCTCCCCCTCCCAGCGCGTTACCGCCGTGCGGGAATCAATCGCCAGACCAAGCCCCTCATGCTCTCGCTCGATAGCTAGAGTTTCACTCGCAACATCCTCAGCCTCCGAAAATTGCGGGGCAAGCGCCACCTTCAGCGCGCCGCCGCTTGGAGTTACAAACTCGAACCGCTGCTCACCGCGTTTCACAATCTCATAACCCTCCTGATGCAACAACCGATGGTGATGCCGACACAGCAGCACGAGATTATCGAGCCTCGTCTCGCCGCCATCGCACCAGTGCTGCACATGGTGTGCGTCCACGTAGCGAGACTCGCAGCAGCCTGGAAAGCGGCAACCGTGATCGCGAAGCTGGAGAGCGCGTCGGATTGAAGGCGGAATCGCGCGGGTCTTGCGGCCGACATTCAACACATTCCCGCTGGCATCTTCCAGCACTGGGACCAATGAAGCGTCGCAGCACAGACGTCT
>JAUSMU010000057.1 GCA_030645995.1 Gammaproteobacteria bacterium
TTGAAAACACACGCTTTACAATCCTGCTCAAGCCAGAACTCGTGCAATCCCACTCCTGCATTCCGTGCAACACATTGACCACTCCGCAAATCTGTCCTATTAGTTGATCAGGCTTACCGAACACGGAGGTTCATATGGCCAGCCCATTTCTAGAATCATTGCGCGCCGACATGCGCCTGCGCGGCTATAGCCTCAAGACTGAAAAGTCCTACCTGGAGTGGATCAAGCAATACATTTACTTCATTGGGAAGCGTCATCCGTCCGAAGCGGGGCCTGTGGAAGTCAAAGCGTTTTTGACTCATCTCGCCGTGAACCGCAATGTCGCGATCAATACGCAAAAGGTCGCTCTCAATGCGGTCGTCTTTCTCTATCACAAATTCTTCAACCGGGAGCTTGGAGACCTGGGGTTCAAGCTGGCCACCAAACAGCGACATCTGCCGTGCGTGTTGTCCGTTCGTGAAGTCGGTTTGATTCTCGCGCAACTGAGCGGGCGCAACCGTTTGATCATCGAGCTGCTGTATGGCAGCGGCCTGCGCGTCAACGAGTGTCTTCGCCTGCGTGTGCAGGACGTGGATCTCGATCGGCTATGCCTGACCATCCACGATGGGAAGGGGCGCAAGGATCGTCAAACACTGCTCGCCGTTGGGTTGAAGGTGTCGCTCAAGGAGCGGATTGAAGTGGCGATCAAGCAGCAAACCGCAGACAACCAACAAGGTGTCGGTTGCTCATTGCCGACCGCGCTGGCTCGCAAATATCCCAGTGCGTTTCGTTTGCCAGCGTGGGCGTTTCTGTTCCCTTCTTCAGGTCTGAGTGCACATCCCTATGACGGCACATTGTGTCGGCATCACCTGCATGATTCTGTCGTGCGCCGATTTCTGGCTGTCGCCGTGCGTGAGGCCGGGGTGCGTAACAAGAAAATTGGCACGCACACCTTCAGGCATTCGTTCGCCACGCACTTGCTGGCCACGGGGACGGACATCCGCACCGTTCAGGAGTTGCTCGGCCACAACGATGTGAGCACGACGCAGATTTATACGCATGTGCTGGGCACGCACTACGCGGGGACGTCGAGCCCGTTGGATAGGCTCGGGTTGTTGTAGCCGTTTCCTTGATCACACACTGACCTTGAATTCACTCCAATAAAGGTATAATTTATATACTATGCTTCAATTCGATTATGACCCAAGGAAGAGTCTGTCCAATCTTGAGAAGCACGGAATAGACTTTACGGAAGCTCAGGGAATCTGGGGAGACCCAAGAGCCATTGAAGTTCCGGCCAGAACCCTGGAAGAGGCACGTTACCTGGTTATTGGCAGATTTGGTGACGCACACTGGTCAGCCGTCATTACGTATCGACGGAACACCATTCGTATTATTTCTGTTCGTCGTTCACGAACAGAGGAGATAGCACTCTATGAAAGCGCGCAATTTTGATAAAGCATTTGATGAGGGGAAATCAGTCATTGAGCACCTCGACATCAAGAGTGCTCGCCGTGTTGCTCAAGAGCAAAAGCGGGTGAACGTGGATTTTCCGGTGTGGATGATTGAATCCTTGGACAGGGAGGCAAGCCGTCTTGGCGTGACGCGACAGTCAATAATCAAGATGTGGGTGGCCGAACGGCTGGACGCAGCGTCGGCACATGCAACCGACACCGCGTCGCCCTGATCATATCTCTTTTATTTCTTCCGCCACACCGACACCTGACTCACAATGTACTCATACTTGCGGCGATGCTCGCGAATCATGAACGGCAGGTCGGTTTCGTGAACGAGTTCGAAGCCTTGCAGAATCGCTCCTAGTTTTGCGAGCGCCGCTTCATTCGTGTCGCCATCGATGAATCGGTCCGGCGCGGTGTACTGCTCCATCCAGCTGTTCGGTGACACCAGCACCAGCACGCCATCTTTATTCAGCAGCGTGTCGTCTTCCACGAACTGCCGCAGGCACGCGGCGGGGTTGGGTAGGCGACACATCAGATTGCTGAGCAGCGCGGCATCGAAGCCACGCATGCTACCTTGCAGTTCTGGCGCGTGCAGTGCACCCGCGTCGCCCCTCACAAACTGTATGCGGTCGACATCGATTGCGCTGTCTACTCTGGCGCTCAACCGTGTGTTGAAGCGGCCGCTGTCGTGACGAATGTAGTCGAGCTGGCCCTGTGCCTTGAGCACATTGGCGGCGTCGATGAAAGACTGGCTGTAATCGAGGCCGATCACCTCGTTGAATGTGCGCGCGAGTTCGAAGCTGGCACGGCCCACGGCGCAGCCGAGATCGAGCACGCGCCCGGTGTTTTTCGCAAACTGATTCACCAGGTCGACAGTGGCCTGCACGAACATTTTCACCGGCGGATGGCCGACGCGTGCGCTGATCTGTGCATCGCGCTGTTCGGCCTCGCTGCCCCAGTGGAAGAGCATGTACTGGTTGAGCAGGGCGTCGGTCTCGTAGCGGTCCTTCTTCTGCGCTTGAGTCTCTTCACTCTGCACGATGCGGAAGCCGGCGTGCTGAAAGAAGTGCGGACGGAAGTGGAAGCGCGACCACATGCTGGCTTCGTCACCGGTGCTGATGAAGGAGCCACCCAACATCATCTGGTGCCGGTCGTCGAAGCAGGGCGTGCTGAAGTCAACGTAATGTGGGTGGATGCGGAAGCCGGGCAGGGGGTGGAAGGTGTCTTCACACCATTGCCAGACGTTGCCGAACACATCGTTGAAGCCGAGGCTGTTGGGCGCGAAGCGATCCACCGGGCTCTCGCTGCCGAAGTGCAGGTTGTTGTTGACCTCGTAACCAGCGGCCAGCTCGGCTTCGTCGACCATGACGCGGTCGAGGTTGAGCAGCTCCGGCTTCGCGGGGGTCCAGTCTGCGGCTTGTTGCAGCGCTGGTTCGCGCATGGCGAGATGTTCGGTTTCCTGCAGCAGGCGATAAGGCGTCTGCACGCCATCGCGCGCGCTGCGCCAGGCACAGTAGGCCTTGGCTTCGTAGTAGTTCACGGCCACGGGCCAGTCCCACTGCATGTCTTCGACGCTGAAGGTGGTGCGCAGCTTGAAGCGGTGCGAGCCGACGGGGCCGTCCTGCACCCAGAAGGTGGGCCAGCGGATATTGCGGAAGCGGCGCCAGTCGCGGCCCTGCTCGTTCCAGAACTGGTCATCCAGATAGCCGCCGGAGGCGACGAATTCGTAGAACTCGCCATTGCTGATCAGACGCTGGCTGGCCTTGAAGGCGGCAGTCTGACGCTTGTCGGCGCCGTATTCGTTGTCCCAGCCGAAGCTCGGCCAGTCGCGCGGTTTGCCGAGGCGGACGCTGCTCTGGGCCACCGCGATCATGGGGTTCTGGGACGGATAGTGGACGCCGGGCTGCGGCTTGGTGTTGGGTTGTGGCTCTGCACGCAGCATCACCTGCGGCCAGTTGGCCGGGGTACGGACATGCTGGGCGGGCAGCTCGCGCATCAGCACGCTGGAGGTTTCCAGGTGGATGCGTTCGTGCTCGAAACCCATGACCAGTGCCCAGCCGGGGCTGTCCATGGTGATGGGTTTGTCGAAAATCGGGTGGGTCTGAATCAGGTTGCGCACCAGTTGATAGACGGTGGCGCGGTAATCGATCACTTCCTGCAGCGGTGGCCAGATGCCTTGGTCGCCCTCATGCAGGTCGTCCCAGCTCATCTCGTCCACGCCGGTTTCGAACAGGATCTCGAAATGGGCATTGATCGGTTCCTTGATGAGCCCGGCCACCAGCAGTTTGTTGATGTACAGTGTCGCGGGGTGGGCGAAGTAGAAGATCAGCGGGTGGCGGGTCTTGTGGTAGGGCCGCAGGTAGTAGGCCTCTTCGCTGGTCAGCGCGGAGAACAAGGTCTCGGTGAGCGCCCAGGTGTTCTCGAAGTAGTGGAGGATCGCATCACGGCCGGCGTTGAGATTGAGCAGGCGCAACGAGGACGCTGGTTTGGGGGCCACGCCAGACTTGGAAATGACCTGGGTGGCGGACCGGGTGGCGGACCGGGTGGCGGATCGGGATTCGGGTGGTTTATTGGTCTCGGTAGCTGGTATTTTCATGATGTCCAAGTCTGTTTAAGTGTGTTCCGGCACGCGGTTCTGGCATGCGGTTATAACAGGGAGTTGCGCTGTCTTCGTGTCGCTGATGCGGCGTTGATGCGTTAGTTCGGCATGGTGAGCCGACTTGCGGCCGATTGAGTTGGGAGTGACTTCGGGTAAACTGGCCCGCACTTCCACAATCCCAGACACACCATAGGACCGACAACGAGGCCCAATTTTGCGCAGCAAACTCCCTGATATTGGCACGACGATTTTCACGGTAATGTCGAGAATGGCACAGGAGTATGGAGCCATCAACCTTTCGCAGGGTTTTCCCGACTTCGATTGCCCGCCCCGGCTGCGCGAGCTGGTGTCTTTTTATCTCAATGATCGCAAGAACCAGTACCCGCCGATGACCGGTATTCCGCAGCTGCGCGAGCAGATTGCGGCAAAGGTTCTCGACTTATACGGCTTCACTGCAGACATGGATCAGGAGGTAACAGTGACCTCTGGCGGAACCGAGGCGCTGTTCGATGCGATACAGGCGACCGTGGGCCGAGGCGATGAGGTCATCGTGTTCGACCCGGCCTATGACTCGTACGGCCCCGGCATCGCGCTGGCCGGTGGCGTGACGGTGCACATCCCCTTGAGCCTGCCGGATTTCCGGATCGACTGGAATCTGGTCAAAGAGCGGATCAACGAGCGCACACGCATGATCATCATCAACACGCCGCACAACCCGAGCGGCGCGATCATGAGCAGGCAGGACATGGAGACGCTGGCGGAGCTGACGCGGGACCGCGAAATTTATGTGCTCTCCGACGAAGTGTACGAGCACATGGTGTTCGACGGTGGCGTGCATGAGAGCGTGCTGCGTCACGAAGAATTGCGTCAGCGCAGCTTCGCGGTGTTCTCCTTCGGCAAGACCTATCACGCAACAGGGTGGAAGTTGGCCTATTGCGTGGCACCTGCCGCGTTGACGACGGAGTTCCGCAAGGTGCATCAGTTCGTGACGTTCACATCGCCGAGTTTCATTCAGTATGCGATTGCCGATTTCATGCGCGAGTGCCCGGAGCACGCGAAGGAATTGCCAGCGTTCTATCAGGCCAAGCGCGATACCTTTTGTCGGTTGATCGAGGATTCCCGTTTCACCTTCACGCCCTCGCGCGGTACCTATTTTCAGCTGGTCGACTACAGCGCGATCAGCTCGTTGCCCGATGCCGAGTTCGCAAATCATCTGACACAGAAGAAAGGCGTGGCCGCCATTCCTCTCTCACCGTTCTACGAGAAGGCGCCGAAGAGCACTCTTTTGCGCTTCTGTTTCTGCAAGGATGATTCAACGCTGGAGGCGGCGGCGCAAATTCTGTGCAAACTGTGACGCCTTCATTCCATCAGCTCGCCGCCGATATCAAGCTCTGGGGGCAGGAGCTGGGTTTCGCGCAGGTGGCGATCACCGATGTGGATCTCGATCAGTATCGCCCGCACCTGGAAGACTGGCTCGCCAACCATTACCACGGCGAGATGGATTACATGGAGCGCCACGCGCAGCTGCGGCTGAACCCGGAAGCATTGGTGCCAGGCACGTTGCGGGCAATCTGCGTGCGCATGGATTACGCGCTGACCACGACCAACTCGCTGGCCGAGCTGAACATGCCGGAGCGGGCGTATATCTCCCGCTATGCGCGCGGCCGCGATTATCACAAGCTGATTCGCAAACGTCTGCAACGGCTCGCCGACCGCATCAGTGAGACAGCGGGCCCCTTCGGGTATCGCGCATTTGTCGACAGCGCACCGGTGCTGGAGCGGGCGCTCGCAGAGAAGGCGGGCATGGGCTGGATCGGCAAGAACACGATGCTAATCAATAGCAAGGCGGGATCGTGGTTTTTCCTCGCGGAGTTGTTCACGGACTTGCCGCTGCCCGTCGACGAACCGACCACCGCCCATTGCGGTTCCTGCACGGCCTGTCTCGACATCTGCCCCACCAAGGCCTTCGTGGCGCCGAATGTCTTGGATGCCACGCGCTGCATCTCCTACCTGACCATCGAGCTGCGCTCGGCGATCCCCGAGGAGCTGCGCCCTCTGATGGGCAACCGCGTGTTCGGCTGCGATGACTGTCAGCTGATCTGCCCGTGGAACAAGTTCACGCACGTGAGCAAGGAAGCGGATTTCGCGCCGCGACATGGGCTGGACGACGCGGAGTTGACGCGGTTGTTCGAGTGGCCGGAGGAGGAGTTTCTGCGCTTTACCGAGGGCTCACCGATTCGCCGCATCGGTTATGAGTGCTGGCTGCGCAATCTCGCGGTGGCGCTGGGCAATGCGCCGTCGACGCTTGCGATTGTAGCGGCGCTGACGGCGCGTGCGGAGCATCCGTCAGCGCTGGTGCGCGAGCATGTCCAATGGGCACTGGCGCAGCATGTGGGAGCGGGCCTGCCCGCGATTAGCTCTGAGTGAGATCAATCGCGAGCAAGGCTCGCTCCCACATTTGATCGCGGGCAGGCCCGCTCCCACATCAGCGGAAGAAGTGCTGCCGGTAGTGGCGCAGTTCGGCGATGGAGTCGTGGATGTCTGCGAGCGCCTGATGCGAGCCACGCTTGGTGAGTGACGCAAGCACTTCGGGCTTCCAGCGGCGTGCGAGCTCCTTCACCGTGCTGACATCCAGATTGCGGTAGTGAAAGAAGGCCTCCAGCGTGGGCATGTAGCGAGCGAGGAAACGGCGGTCCTGACAGATGCTGTTGCCACAGATCGGTGACGCGCCCTTCTCGGAGTATTGCTGCAGAAACGCCAACGTGAGCGCCTCGGCCTCGGCGTCGCCGGTGGCGCTCTCTTTGACGCGCTTGATCAGCCCGGATTCGCCGTGCGTCTTCTGATTCCAGTCGTCCATGGCCGCCAGCGCTGCGTCGGACTGCCTGACTGCCAGCACCGGGCCTTCGGCCAGCACATTCAGGTCAGCGTCGGTTATCAACGTGGCGATCTCGATGATGCGGTCAGTCTCGGGCACCAGCCCGGTCATTTCGAGGTCAATCCAGATCAGTGTTTGTTTCTTGTCGATAGTCGTCATGCAGGAGTCCTATGTTTGCGAAAGTCGGTGCCAACGTGGCTGGCGCGATTGTAGCAGAGGCTCCTGCGGCCGCAGTGTACTTCCTGTAGACTGCCGATCCACAGACAAAAAACCAACGGAAACGCACCCAACACCCATGA
>JAUSMU010000059.1 GCA_030645995.1 Gammaproteobacteria bacterium
GCATCGGTGGTGCTGCAGTCGCAGGCATTCTTCACGCTCGCGTTGGCTGCGATATTTCTAAAGGAATCTGTCTCGACTTCGCAAGTGATCGGCGTCGTGGTGGCGGCCTGTGGTCTGTTTCTGATTGCACAGGGCGGCAGCGGCCCGGGCTTCGCCGCTTTGCCACTGGGAGCACTGTTGCTGTGTCTGGCGGGAGCCGCATTCTGGGGAGGCTCCAATATCATCGTGCGCAAAGCGTCGGTTGCGGCTATGCAACGCGGTGAGAGCGTGAACATGTTCAGCCTCGTCGTGTGGTCGAGTCTGGTGCCGCCGATTCCGTTGCTTGTGCTGGCATTGCAGCTCGATTCACTGCAGACCATGAAGGCGGCAGTGAGCCATATCGACGCTGCGTCAATTCTGGTCTTCTTCTACCTTTCCTTTTGCGCGACACTGTTCGGATTCGGGGCATGGAGCAGTCTGCTGTCCCGATACCCGACCTCGAGCGTGGCGCCGTTATCCCTGTTGGTGCCGGTGACGGGGCTCCTGACCGCCAGTGTTGTGCTTGATGAGCATCTGTCCTGGCTGCAATGGAGTGGCTGCTTCGCGGTGTTGTGCGGACTGGCCATCACGACGTTCGGATTGCCGCGTAAGTCTATGAGAGTGAGAGGAGTGGTGCCTTGATTTACCGGGGTGGATGTCATTGCGGGGCCGTTCAGTTTGAGGTTGAGGCGCCAGAGTCAGTTGAAGTGGAAGACTGCAATTGTTCGATTTGTCGGAAGACAGGCTTTCTGCATCTGATTGTGCCGCTGCAGAGTTTTCGATTGCTGTCCGGCGCGGATACACTGACGACTTACAGATTCAATACAGGAGTGGCGGAGCACAAATTCTGCAGAGTCTGCGGCATCAAGTCCTTCTACATTCCACGCTCCAACCCTGATGGCGTGGATGTCAATCTTCGATGCCTGGCGACACAACCTGATCAGGTGAAGATAGTGAGTTTTGACGGTGATAACTGGGAAGCCCATGGCGCGAAGCTCGCCAGCAAGAGCAAGCCTGTACCATAGCGTTAATGCGGTGGTTCCCCTGCGGTTAGTAATGTCCGATCATTTCGTATTCCTATTTCAGGAGAGAGCAATATGCCAAGCCCTGATTCCCGCGTCACAATCCACATGGCCGCCAGTCTCGACGGCTTCATCGCCCGCAAAGACGGACGAGTCGACTGGCTCGAAACCACCGACGAATTCCCAGATGGCGAGACGATGGACCCGGAGTTCGTCGAGGCGTTTCTCAAGACTATCGACTGCTATGTCATGGGGTCGCGAACTTACGAGACCGCGTTGAACTTTGCAGCGCAGGGTTTCGGGTGGGCCTATGGTGACAAGCCCACTTTCGTGCTCACTACTCGCGATTTGCCACGCATCCGCGACACCGTCGAGTTCTACGCGGGTGATCTTGCGCAGCTCGTCAACGTGCGGCTGCGGCCAGCGTTTGGCAGCATCTGGTTTGTGGGCGGCGGTGCGGTGTCCGGCGAATGCATGCGTCTGGGTTTGGCTGACGAACTTCGCTACTCGATATTGCCCGTTCTGATTGGCGATGGAGTGCAGTTCTTTGAAAAGCTCGACAAAGACGTCGCTCTCCATTTGAAAGAGGTCAAAGCCTACAAGAGTGGTATGGTGGGGCTTTGCTATGAAGTGAAGTCGTGCATCGCGGCGAGGGACAAAGTGTGAGGCGAGCACAAGACACCTTATGGAGCTAAACGCCATCGGTTTGGACAGCTGGTTCAAAGATCAGCGCGATCAGTTGTATCCCGGCGAGTCTCTTGCCAGGGTCACGGCTGTTGATCGCGATCGCTATATCATCAGAAATGAAAACGGCGAGCTGCCTGCCGAGCTGACAGGAAAGTTTCTGCACCTCGCGGACTCTTCAACCGATTTGCCCTGCGTCGGCGATTGGGTCTGCGTGCAATATCGCGATGCCGGATCTCACGCCAGCATTCATCATGTCCTGCCACGAAAATCATTTCTGAAACGGAAAATTGCCGGGAAGAATGTCGACATCCAGATGATCGCGGCAAATGTCGATGTCGCCTTCATCGTTCAATCCTGCCATTTCGATTTCAATGTTCGCAGGCTTGAGCGTTACCTGGTGATGGTGGCAGAAGGCCATATAGAGCCTGTTTTGCTTTTGACGAAGACGGATCTGATAAGCTCCGAAGCGCTGGACGAGTTGATCGGACAAATTCGTCAGGCAGGGATTCACGCCAGAATTATTTCTCTCAGCAATGTGACTGGCGATGGCATCGAACAGATCCGCGCGATCATGGTTCCCGGCAAGACCTACTGCCTGCTCGGGTCATCCGGTGTCGGCAAGACGACGCTCATCAATCGTCTGATGGGCGAGACGGGGTTGAAGAGTGAGTTGGAGACGGGCGCGGTAAGCGGGACAGGGGAGGGCCGACACACGACCACGCGTCGTCAACTGCTGCTGTTGAAAGAGGGAGCGTTGCTGATCGACATGCCGGGCATGCGTGAGTTAGGCATGTTGGGTTTCAGCGAAGGGATAGACAATAGTTTCGCGGAGATCCGCGAGCTTGCGAAAAGTTGTCGCTTCAACAATTGCGGGCATGCCAACGAGCCAGGCTGCGCCATTCGCAAGGCGATAGAGCAACATGAGCTGAATGAGGAACAATTTCAAAATTATCTGAAGCTCACGAAGGAATCGGAGTTTCATGAAATGTCCTACGCTGACAAGCGCAAGAAGGACCGTGCGTTCGGGAAGTTTGTCAGCTCTGTAATGAAGGGCAGGAACAAGAGAGACAGGCATGACTCATGACTTCAGCCGTCTGGTCGGTTATCTTGAGCATTCTGACTAGCCAATCCTGGCTGTTGGTTTGGTCGATTTCGGAGTAAAGATGGAAGCAGGTTTTTGGCATCAGAAGTGGGCAACGGGCGATATTGGGTTTCACGCGCAGGAGGTCAATCCTTCACTGCGAGAGCACTTCGGCAAACTGCAAATGGCGGCGGGTGCGAGGGTATTTCTGCCGCTGTGTGGCAAGACGCGCGACATCGCGTGGCTGCTCGACGAAGGCTATCGAGTCACTGGCGCCGAGCTGAGTGAGCTGGCCATCAAGGCGTTGTTCGACGAGCTTGGTGTCGTGCCTGAGATTACCGATGCGGGCAAACACTTGTGCTACCAGTCCCGAAACATTCGCATATTTGTCGGCGATATTTTTGATCTGTCTGCGAAGCTTCTCGGCCCCATTGACGCGATCTACGACAGGGCGGCGCTGGTGGCCTTGCCGGTGGAGATGCGCGCGCGTTATGCCGCGCACCTGATCGATATTACCGACGCCGCCCAGCAGCTGCTCCTCAGCTGCGAATACAATCAGCAGCTCATGAACGGCCCGCCCTTCTCCGTGCATGCCGACGAGATTAAGCGCCTCTACTCCGTCACCTATGACGTGCGGCCGTTGGAAACGCATGACGTTCCGGGAGGATTGCGCGGTAAGGTGCCCGCCACAGAAACTGTATGGGCGTTGCAGATGGCGCATTGTTGAATTCACTTACACCACGCGGGCGATGATCAATGGCAAGACATATCGAAAGACACCGGACCGATCGGGTTGGCTGGTTGCGCGCAGCAGTGCTTGGCGCGAATGACGGCATAGTTTCTACCGCCAGTCTGATAATCGGGGTGCTGGCCGCAGGTGCGAGTTCCGAATCCGTTATGGTTGCCGGGATTGCGGGCCTGGTTGCTGGCGCCATGTCGATGGCGGCGGGCGAATATGTGTCGGTGAGTTCGCAAGCGGATACTGAAAACTCCGACCTGGATCGCGAGCGCAAAGAGTTGGCGGAAGATCCCGTGCATGAACTTGAAGAGCTGACCAATATCTATATTCATCGCGGTTTGGACGCCGAGCTGGCGCGCAATGTGGCGAAGCAGTTGACAGCAAAGGATGCGCTCGCTGCGCACGCGCGCGATGAGCTGGGAATTTCGGAGACGCTCAAGGCCCGCCCTGTGCAGGCGGCAATTTCTTCGGCTCTAACCTTCGCAGTGGGAGCCTTTCTTCCGCTGCTTGTGACAATGCTCTTTCCCCCTTCGCTGCAGATTGTGGCGGTATCGCTTTCCTCGCTGGTATTTCTGGCGCTTCTCGGCGCACTCTCCGCCAAGGCAGGCGGTGCGTCCATGGTGAGAGCGACGTCGCGTGTCACCGGTTGGGGTGCATTGGCGATGGCGTTGACTGCCGGTGTTGGCTCAGTTTTCGGAGTGATGTGATGCTTCTGAATCGAATGCCTGGCTTTCTACTGCTCGGCGTGCTGCTCGCCATGCTCCCGATGCTCGCGCAAAGCGAAGAGTTGGCGCCTTTCACTTCGGACGGTTGCAGCGCGTTTCCGGATGGCTCGCTTGAGCAGCGGCAGTTGTGGCTGAGTTGTTGTGTGGCGCACGACGTGGCGTATTGGCAGGGAGGCACTTACGAGGAACGCATGGCGGCCGATCTGGGGCTGCAGCAGTGTGTCGCGCAGGTGGGCGACTCACGAATCGCGGCGATCATGCTTGCCGGTGTGCGCGTTGGTGGCACTCCGTATCTGCCGACCCCATTCAGATGGGGATATGGCTGGCCCTATCCGCGCGGCTACAAAAAACTCACGGCTGAAGAGCTGGAGCAGGTTCAAGGAATGCGCCCTTGAGAAAGAACGGGTGAACCTCACGGGGTTCGCCCGTTTTGCTTTGCAGAGGCGCCGCTCGACGATATAGTGGCCGCCAGCCCTCTTCTTCCTCTCTGTATTGGTGACCACATATGCACGCACGCATGCACTCAAAACGTCTGGGTATCCTTTGTTTCAGCGTTCTCTCTCTCGTGGCCTGCAGCCAGGAAGCGCCGGTCGCCTCCAACACCAGTGAAGAGTCGGCCGCTGCAGTGGCGACGACCACTCCGGATGGTACTACGGGCGCCACCGCTGCCTACACGCCACCGGCCGAGATGGAAACGCATTATGAGAGTGAGCTGCTGCTCAACACTCATCAGCTGATCACCGAAGGCAAGCGCTCCGGCGAGGGTTACTTCAGCGCCGACGGCAACCGGCTCATCTATCAGGCCGAGCTGGAGGGCGACAACCCGTTCTACCAGATCTTCGTGCGTGATCTCGTGGCTGGGACCACGACGCGCGTCTCGCCTGGCACCGGGTTGACGACCTGTTCATGGATTCACCCGACACAAGACCTCGTCCTGTTCTCGTCCACTCACGAAGACCCGGATACCCTCGGCAAGCAGCAGCGCGAGATTGCGATGCGTGAGAGCGCGGCGCAGCGTGGCTACGCGTGGGACTATGACGAACACTACGAGATCTATCAGGCCAACACCGACGGGAGCGGGCTGGTGAATCTCTCCAATGCCCGTGGCTATGACGCCGAGGGTTCTTATTCTTCTGATGGCCAGACCATCATCTTCGCCTCCAACCGCGAAGCCTATAACCGTCCGCTGAGTCAGGCCGAGCAGCGTCTGTTCGAGGATGATGCGTCCTACTTCATGGACCTCTACGTGATGAACCCCGACGGTAGCAATGTGCGGCAATTGACGCACTCCCCTGGCTACGATGGTGGTCCCTTCTTCAGCGCGGACAACCAGCAGATCGTCTGGCGCCGTTTCAATCCGGATGGCAACAGCGCCGAGATCTGGACCATGAATGCCGATGGCAGCAACCAGCGTCAGCTCACCGATTCGGCGATGGTGTCCTGGGGCCCTTATTTCCATCCGAGCGGCGATTACATCATCTACTCCAGCAACGTGCTGGGGCACGCCAACTTCGAGCTGTTCATGGTCGACACGCTGGGTGAGCACGCGCCGGTGCGGGTGACGAACACCGAAGGCACGGACATCCTGCCGGTGTTCTCGCCGACTGGCGACAAGATGGCGTGGAGCAGCACGCGCACGGCGGACGGCACGTCGCAGATCTTCATGGCCGACTGGAATCATGCGCGGGCGCTGGAGTTGCTGGGTCTGTAGCACATGTGGGAGCGTACCCAGAGGGTTGAGCTTTGAAGGATATGTTCATGAACAAACACACTCTCGCGCTCGCCACCCTGCTCTGGGCCGTGTCTGCGTCCGCCCACGCGCAGCAGAGCCTGCATCATGCGCTGGACGTGACGCTGGACCCGGCGCAGAACTCGATCAGCGTGCAGGACACACTGACGCTACCCCCGACTTTGCTAACGCTCACTCCCGGCCAGCGCGAGTATGAGTTTCAACTCAATGCCAACCTGATTCTCGACAGCCTGCAGGGCAGCAACTTCCGCATCGAGGCAATTGAGAGCGAGTCCGACGACACTGCATCCACCGCCAGCAGCAGCGCCGCCGACGCAGGCCGCACCATCGCGCCCGCCAATCACTACCGCCTCCTGCTCAGTGACGACTCCGCGCAGGTGACGCTGAGCTACAGCGGTCACGTCTACGCCGATGCCGCGCAGCTGACGGCCGAATACGCGCAGAGCTTTTCGTCCACCACCGGCATCATCAGTGAGCGCGGTGTCTATCTCGACCACAGCAGCGTGTGGGTGCCGGATTTCGAAGCGGGGCTGATGAGCTTCACGATGGCGGTGGACTTTGTCGGAGCGGCCGAGGGCTGGACGGCGGTGAGCCAGGGTGACTCTCAGGGTGACACTCAAAGTGGTTCGCAAGATGGTTCTCAAAGCCGGGAAAATTTCTGGGTGAGCGCACAGCCGATGGAGGAGGTCTATCTGATCGCCGCCGACTTCACGACCTATCGCATGCCCTACCGCTCGTCAGTGGCGAGCGTGACAGGCGCAAACGGCAGCGGCGAAGTCGAGATGCTCGCCTACCTGCGCAACCCCGATCCCAATCTGGCCACTCGCTATCTCGATGCCACGGAAAGATATCTGGCCCTGTACGAGCCGATGCTCGGCGCCTATCCCTTCAGCAAGTTCGCATTGGTCGAAAACTTCTGGGAGACCGGCTACGGCATGCCCTCGTTCACGCTGCTGGGTGAACAGATCATCCGCTTTCCTTTCATCCTCGAATCGTCCTACCCGCACGAGATTCTCCACAACTGGTGGGGCAACTCGGTGTATCCCGATTACGACACCGGCAACTGGAGCGAGGGGCTGACGGCCTATCTCGCCGACCACCTGTTTCAGGAAATGAATGCGGCAGGTGCGGAATATCGCAAGGACATGCTCGGGCGCTATCGCAGCTTCGTCACCGACGCAGCGGATTTTCCGCTGAGCCAATTCACCTCGCGCAATTCGGCGGCATCGCAGGCCATCGGCTATGGCAAGACGCTGATGCTGTGGCACATGCTGCGTGTCGAGCTGGGCGATGAGTTGTTTCTGCAGGGGCTGCGCGATCTCTACAGTGAGCGGCGCTTCCAGCGCACGTCGTTCGCCGACATCGAGGCACTGTTTTCCAGAATCAGCGGTAAAGATCTGAGTGAGTTCTTCCAGCAGTGGGTTGAGCGTCCCGGTGCGCCGGAGCTTGCTCTCAACGTTAACGGCGCAGCAGATGGCAGCGCCCAGATCGAACTGCAACAGATTCAACAGGGCGCTGCTTACGCACTGAGCGTGCCGGTTGCCCTTTATTACGAAGGCGAGCAGGAAGCGCAGATTGTGCAGGTGCCGATGAACGCGAACAGCACCACCGCACAGCTCAGCGTGCCGCGCTACGAATCGTTGCAGGCCGTGCAGGTCGACCCCTATTTCGATGTGTTCCGTCGTCTCGATGTCGCCGAACTGCCACCGACACTGCGGCAGATGTTCGGCGCGCAGAACATCGTGTTCGTGGTGCCGCAGGAGAACCGCGCGTTGTGGCTGGAGATGGCCGAGTTCTTCACGGCGGGCACCGAGGTCAACTCCGAGATCGTCCTCGCCGAAGATTTCCGCCTGCTGCCCGCCGACAAATCGGTGTGGATCATGGGGCGTGACAATCCTGCCGCCAGCATCATTGCCGATGCCGTAAATTACTACGGCGTCGGCTTCGAAGACGCCGGTCTCTCGCTGCTCGGCAGTGAACTGCCCTTCGCGGAGCGCAGCACCGTGCTGACGGCCACGCATCCGGATAACCCCGAGCTGACTATCGGCTGGATCCACGCGCACTCGCCGGAGGCAATGCCCGGCCTCACCGAGAAGCTGCCGCACTACGGCAAATATTCCTATCTCAGTTTCGTCGGCAGCGAGCCTACCAACGATGTGAAGGGCCAGTGGGAGAGCCCGGATTCGCCGCTGCAGTGGCGCAAGCCCGGTCTCGCCGCTGGCACCCCGCTGGCACTGCTGCCCGCACAGTCAGCACTGGCCGAGCTGCCGCCGAAATATCTGCCTGCAGGGCTGGCCGCGCATGTCGAGGTGTTGAGTGATCCGGTGATGCAGGGGCGCGGTGTCGGCACTGTCGGCATCGATCTCGCCGCCGACTACATCGCCACGCAGTTCAAGACCATCGGCCTGCAGGCGCCCGGTGACTCGTATTTGCAGACCTGGACCGAAGCGCTGCCGAGTGGCGAGAGCGCGTCGTTCAGCAATGTCATCGGGGTGCTGCCGGGCAGCGATGACACGCTGAAGAACGCGCCCATCATACTGGGTGCCCACTACGATCATCTCGGCATGGAGACCGACGCCAATGGCAACGAGTCGGTGTTCGAGGGTGCGGATGACAACGCTTCCGGGGTCGCGATTCTCCTGGAGGTCGCCCGCAAGCTGCAGAAATCCTTCAGCCCGAAACGCTCGGTGATCTTCGTGGCCTTCGCGGGCGAGGAGTCGGGGCTGATCGGGTCGCGTCATTTCGTAGCGAATCCCCCGGCGCCGTTCACGACCTCGGCTCTGTTTGCCATGCTCAACATGGACAGCGTCGGCCGCCTCGAAGGGCGCACGCTGCAGGTCTTCGCCAGCGACAGCGCCTACGAGTGGCCGTTCATGGCGCAGGGCATCGGTTTCACCATCGGCGTGCCCGCGCAGTTCCCCGCGCAGGCCGTGGCGGGAAGTGATCATGTAAGCTTCCTGGAGGCGGGCATTCCTGCCATTCACCTGTTCAGCGGTCTGCACACGGACTATCACCGGGCCAGCGACACGGCCGACAAGGTCGATCTGGACGGCATGTCGGACATCGCGCTGTGGGTAGAGGAGGCAATAGTGTATCTGGCGGATCGCGACCAACCGCTGCGGGTCAATCTGACCAATGCGCCGGTGCGTTCGACGGAAGCTGCTGGCGGTGCGCGGGCTGCCTCGTTGGGCACGATTCCTGAATACAACTACACCGGTGAAGGTGTGCAGATTTCCGGTGTGACACCGGGCAGTGCGGGAGAAGAAGCGGGATTGCAGGCGGGCGATGTGCTGTTGCAGTACAACGACACTCCGATTGCGAACCTTCAGGAGTATTCCAATCTGCTAAGAGCGGCGGCGCCAGGGGATGCGGTACAGCTGCAGATCAGACGCAACGATGCACTCCTCTCTGACGAGGCAGTGCTGAAAGCGCGTTGATTGGCTGATTCGGGATGGATCAGGTCAGGAAGAAATACAGTACGCCGAAGACGACAGTGAAGCAGGCCAGATT
>JAUSMU010000063.1 GCA_030645995.1 Gammaproteobacteria bacterium
CTTCTTGCTGGCTTTGAGACGGCTCTGGGCATTGCTGATGCACAGCTCGGCGATCAGTTCGGCCTCGGCCGTATGCTGGTTCAGCCACAGACTGAGAGAGTCCTTCACCACGCCTGAGATGAACACGGCGCATTGGCGTGACGACAGGCGCTCCTTGGTCTGTCCGGAGAATTGCGGATCGATAATCTTCGCCGACAGCACATAGCAGCAACGCTCCCAGACATCTTCTGGCGTCAGCTTCAGCCCGCGTGGCAGCAAGTTGCGGAACTCGCAGAACTCGCGCAGTGCATCAAGCAGGCCGGTGCGCAGGCCGTTGACGTGGGTGCCGCCCAGCGCGGTGGGAATCAGGTTGACGTAACTCTCGGCGGTGACTTCTCCGCCCTCGGGCAGCCACTGCACCGCCCACTCGACGGCCTCGTCGTTGCCCTGCATCGAACCGATGAAGGGCAGCTCGGGCAGTGTGGGCCAGCCGCGTGTGGAACTGGTCAGGTAGTCGGCGAGGCCATCCTCGTAATACCACTCTTCGGTCTGGCTCTTGTCATCACCCGCACTGTTGTCGATGAAAGTAACACGCAGGCCGGAGCACAGCACCGCCTTGGCACGCAGCACGTGTCGCAACCGTGGCACCGAGAACTTGCTGGAGTCGAAATATTTTTCGTCGGGGAGAAAACGCACGGTTGTGCCGGTCATGCGCTTGGGCGCCGTCCCCACAGGCGTCAGTTCAGACACTTTATCGCCATCGCGAAATTTCATCTGGTAGACGACACCGTCGCGCCGCACGATCACTTCCAGCTGGCTGGAGAGTGCGTTCACCACCGACACGCCCACGCCGTGCAAACCGCCGGAATACTTGTAATTCTTATTGGAAAATTTACCACCGGCATGCAGGCGCGTAAGGATCAGTTCGACACCGCTGACCTTCTCCTCGGGATGCAGGTCCACGGGCATGCCACGACCATCGTCAGTGACTTCGACGAAACCGTCCTTGTGCAGGACCAGAGTAATGTTTTTCGCGTGCCCGGCGAGCGCTTCGTCGACGCTGTTGTCGATGACTTCCTGAGCGAGGTGGTTTGGGCGACTGGTGTCCGTGTACATGCCGGGGCGTTTGCGCACCGGATCGAGGCCGGTGAGGACCTCGATGGCATCGGCATTATAGGAATTGCTCATTGCGTGCGAGTCTCTTTATGCGGACTTGGTTTAAGCGGACCGGCCAGAAACCGGAAGATGTCGGGCAACATGGCCTCGTAATTGACGAAACTGTGGTCACCACCGGGCTGGATTATACTCGGTGACGACTTGTACTTGTCTACTGCGAGCCGGTAGTCGAGCGTCTCGTCACCGGTCTGCGCCAGCAACAACAGATTCTCAGGAAATTGCAGTGTCTCCACGCGCAGCGCCTGCAACTGAGCGACATGCTCTGTGGTGATCTCATAACAGCGGCCAGAGTAATAATTGCGATTCCCCCCCAGATGCGCCTGCCACAATGCATCGGGATTCACCGCCGGATTGATCAGCACTGCGCGCAACTGGTAATGCTCGGCGAGCCAGGTGGCATAGTAGCCGCCGAGCGAACTGCCGATCAGCGCCACTGGCAAGGTCTGCGCCTCGATGATCTCGCACAGTTCTGCAATGGCCTGACTTGGCACATGCGACAACTCGGGCACACCTATACGGTCCGCCATGCCGAGCGCTGTACAGTAGTCGTAAGTCACGCGCGCTTTGTGCGAGAGAGGAGAGCTGTTGAAACCGTGAATGTAGAGCAGATAGAAAGCGCTGGAGGTCATCTCGTCCCAAATCACGATCATGAATCAATAGCCGGTGGACTCGTGATCCACATCGAAGACATATCCTGTCACCCGTTCTATGCCGCTGTCGATGTGGCCATCGCTGTGCAGATCGAACCAGCGGTAGGCAGGGCTGAGGTCGTCGAGGGCAAAGTCCACCACTTCTGGTTTGAATTGAATGCAGGTGGACGGGGTGCAGAAGTGGCGCACTCCTGCACGCAGGAAATCCAGTTCCTGATGAATATGCCCATACACCACGGCACGTACTGAGTCGAAGCGATCGACCATGGCGTTGAAATCGTCCTGATTGTGCAGCCCGATGCCGTTCATCCAATGGGCGCTGCCGGGCACGGGATTGTGGTGCAGGCAGACCAGCGTGTGCTGGATTTGCGGATCGTCTTCCACCGATTGCAGACAGGACTCCAGGAACGCCAGCTCACTCGCCGCCAGCATGCCATGCACCTCGCCGACGATGCTGGAGTCCAGCATGATGATCTGCCAGTTGCCGAATCTGATCTGTTTGTCAGAGGCCTCCCGATGCGCCGGGGCCTTCTCCATGACCCCACGACGATCATGATTGCCGGGAATCCAGTAGAAGGGAGCACGCAGGCGATCCATGGCCTCGCTGAACCGGACATAGGCTTCGAGCGATGCATCCTGAGCAATGTCTCCCGTCGCCAATATGACATCGATACGGGACTCTTTGCTCTCGACCAGCTCAATCACGCACTCGAAGCTTTCCTGAGTATTGAGCCTGAGCAGCGCAGCTGTGGGGTCTCTGAACAGATGGCTATCGGTGATCTGTATCACTCGCAGTGGAGTGTCCGCTTGCGTCTTGATCATAATTTACGCAGAACAGATGAATGCCGGCGAGGTCAGACTGCGGCCGGCCTGTATGCACAGGCTCAGCCACTCACCCAGGAATTCGTTTATCTGTCTCTTCTCATCCCGATGATACATTCTTGAATTAGGTATCGCGTATTTTGCCAGAAACGCTTTATGACCCTGATAGGCAACCGCTTCG
>JAUSMU010000065.1 GCA_030645995.1 Gammaproteobacteria bacterium
CAGTGGCAGTGGGCAGCGTGAATGCGGGTGCCGGAGCGGCCATGCTGCCCATGGCAAACGCCAGCGCAGTGGCACCAAGGGCGAGCGAGGCAAGGCGACGAATCGTGTGTCTGGCGTGAGGTAAGGAGGTGTGCATGTGAAGTCCTCATTCATGGTTTTTCAGGAGTGAGATGATAATGGCGCGTTAAACTTAAGGGATTATTAATCGCTGAGGGGGATTCTTGAAGACTCGTCACCACATGTTGATCCAAAGGGTTGCATTGTAACTATTTGTATCCATTGCGGATCGCGTGAAATAAATGAGGTATATTCCCGCACCTGTTGAAACAAGCCTGTCTGTTTCTGCCTCGGAAGCAAGGCGGAAAGAGTGTTTTCTATCCAACAAGAAGAGCGTTTGCCGATGTTAAAGAAGAACCGCAAGTCCCTGCTGGCGCGCGCCAGTGCCGCCACTGTGGCCGTCTCCCTTACCGCACTATCTCTTACTGCAATACCCCTCGTTGCTCAAGCTCAGGACATCGTTCCCCAGTTAACCAAGATCGATGAAAGCGAGGCCAACATCCGCCTCGATGGTCGTCTTGACGAGGGCATCTGGCAGCGTATTCCCGTTGTCGATGACATGAAGGTGGTGATTCCCGATACGCTGGCAGATGCCTCCTTGGAGACCCACACCCGCATTTTCTACACCGAACGCGGCATCTATGTCGGCATCATGAATTTCCAGGAAGAATCGACCCTGGTGGCCCGCATGACCTCGCGTGACACCCGCCTGGAACGCGACGGCGTCGTCATCATGATCGACCCCTCCGGCGAAGGCCTCTACGGCTACATGATGCGCGTCAATCTGGGCGGCTCCATGACGGATGCTACAATCCTGCCGGAGCGTCAGCTCAATCTGCAGTGGGACGGTTCCTGGGATGCCGAGACCAGTGTGGTCGACGGTGGCTGGGTAGCGGAGTATTTCATTCCCTGGTCCATGGTGTCCTTGCCGCAGGTGGCCGGTGAGTCACGCCGTATCGGCTTCTACACGGAGCGCCAGATCGGCTCTACCGGCGAGACCTGGTCGTCGCCAGCGCTGCCGGAGACGGTCAATGAATTCCTGTCCGCATTCCAGAAATACGAGCTGCAGGACATCGAACCGCGTACCCAGATTACCTATTACCCCTACGTCTCCACGACCCATGACAGCATCAAGAACGATTCCGATATCCGTACCGGTGCCGAGGTGTTCTGGCGTCCATCATCCAACACGCAGATATCGGCAACACTGAACCCGGACTTCGGCAACGTCGAATCCGACGACGTGGTGGTCAACCTGACGGCCTTCGAGACCTTCTTCCCGGAGAAGCGCTCCTTCTTCCTGGAAGGTCAGGACGTCTTCAACACCTCGCCGCGCTCGCAGGGCGCCCGTGGGCCGGGCGGACCATCGACCATGTTGAACACGCGCCGTATCGGTGGCGCTGCGAAATTCACCGTTCCCACCGGTGTCCGCGTCACAGCCACCGACCTCAGCCAGCCGTCCGATCTGCTCGGCGCATTGAAGCTGACCGGGCAGAGTGGCAGCTGGCGCTATGGCACCCTGGTCGCGTCCGAAGATGACATGGAGATTCGCGGCTACCGTGCCGATGGCTCCCGTGTGAAGCTGGAATCCCAGGGACGTGATTTCGCTGTTGCCCGCGTTCTCTATGAAAACACCAATGGCGGTGGACGTCGTGCCATCGGCTGGATGGGCACCAGCAGTATGCATCCGGACAACGACGCCATCGTCAATGGCGTGGATCTGCACTACTTTTCAGCCGACACCCGCTGGGTGGCCGATGCTCAGCTGTTGCACAGCGACACGCGCGGCGTGACCGGTGCCGGTGGTTTTGCCGACATCGCGTATCAGCCCATGCGCGGCCGTCAGCATCGCGTGGCGCTGTCCTATCTGGACGAGACCATCGACATCAACGATCTTGGCTTCCTGAGCCGTAACGACAACATACAGGCTGAATACAGCTACAGCCGCAACGAGTCCAACATCGAAGGGCTGCGTTCACGCAGCAGCAGTTTCCAGATGATCAACCAGTGGAACATCTCCGGTCAGCCCACGCGACTCGGCCTGTTCTTCACCCGTAACTACACCTTCCTGGACAACACTACGCTGCGCACCGGTGTGCGTTACTTCAACCCGCGCATCGACGATCGTCTCGGTCGTGGCTCGGGTGAATTCCGCATTCCCGAGCGCTGGGCAGCCAATATCGGCTGGAGCAGCGACCCTGGTCGTCCGTTGAGCTACGGTTTCAATCTCGACGGCAACCAGGAAGATCTGGGCAAGAAGATTGTCACCACGTCCGTGGATGTGAGCTACCGCCCCGTGGACAGTTTCTCCCTCGGATTGGATGTGTCTTACGCCGACCGTGAAGCGCTGCTGGTTTACAAGGGCAATGGTCGCTACACCAGCTTCGAAGGCTCACAGTGGTCACCGAAGGTCACCATGGACTATTTCATCAGTGCCAAACAGCAGCTGCGATTCAGTATGCAGTGGACTGGCCTGAAGTCCCAGGAAGACCGCTTCTGGCAAGTTGACGCGAAGAAGTTGCGCAATCTGCGTCCGGTGGCCAAGCCGAACCTCGTCTCCGACGACTTCATCATCAGCCGCATGACTTTCCAGGCGCGTTATCGCTGGGAGATCGCTCCGCTGTCGGATCTGTTCGTGGTGTATACCCGTGGTTCCAACATTCCGGGCACCATGTATGACGACTATGGCAGCCTGCTGTCCGAGGCCTGGTCTGAGCCGATCGTTGACACGATTGTCGTGAAGCTGCGGTACCGTCTCGGATCGTAATTCATAATTGTGGGAGCGAGCCTGCTCGCTCCCACAGTCTTTGCAAAGCCGGTTGAATAAATGAAGCCCATCATCGGGTCCTGTAAGGGGCTGGTGGTGGGCTTTTTCATTAAGCAGTGAATAAATTGTGCAGTAAATAAATTGCGCAGTGAATAAAGTGTCCTCCGGTCAATAATTACAATCAAAAAAAAGTGGAGAGCTCATGTTCAAGATGCCCGGTTCGACCCTCGTTGGAAAATCAGTTGTGACGTGCGCGGCCGCGCTGCTGGCTATCGTACTGTTCGCCAACGCAGCCAACGCCCAATCGCAGACGGCACCGACCAGCGTGGAAATTCGCCCGGGTGTGTTGCGGACCCCGGACGAACGCTTCGTTGATCTCAAGGACTATCCGTTCGAGCCTCATTATGTGGAGGTAATGGTTGAGCGGGGTGTGGCCGGACAAGAACGCGTACCGATGCGCATGCACTATGTGGATGAGGGGCAGGGCGACCCGGTTCTGATGCTGCACGGGCAACCGACCTGGAGCTACCTGTACCGCAAGATCATTCCGCTGGTGGCGGCCGAACATCGCGTGATCGCTCCAGACTGGATCGGTTTCGGGAAGTCGGACAAATTTATCCGTGAGGCCGATTACACGTTCCAGATGCATTTCGACGCGGCCATCGCCTTCATCGAGGCGCTGGACCTGCACAATGTGACGCTGGTCATGCAGGATTGGGGTGGTTTCCTCGGCTTGCCGATTGCAGCCCACATTCCGGACAGGATCGCGCGACTGGTGGTCATGAACACCGCGCTGCCCACGGGATACGGCATGATGACTGAGAACTGGTATGCCTACAGGGACAGAAATCGCCAGCAGACTCCGCTGGGCCAGGAGCGCACGTTTTCAGCTGGCAACGCAGGCCGCAATGATCCCGAAAATATCAGAGCCTACAGTGCGCCATTCCCCAATCCTGCGTTCTATGCCGGGCCAAACATGTTTCCGCAGATTGTGCCGATGCTGCCCGGCGATCCTGCCGGGCGCCTGATGCTGGACACGGCTGATCGTCTCGCCCGCTGGGACAAGCCTGCGCTGGTCATGTTTTCCGACGGTGATCAGACTCTCGGGCCACACGAACATTACCTGCGCAGACTCATTCCGACAGCAGCCAATGAGCCTCACATCGTGATCGAAGGCGCAGGTCACTTTCTCCAGGAGGACAAGGGAGAGGATGTGGCGCTGCAGATACTGCAGTTTATTGAAAGGCATCCGCTCCCTTGATCAGCTTGCGTCAGGTCAGCGCCGCTGCGAATAGAACGCAGCGGTGCTGAAGGTGAAATCGGTGAGAGCCGCCGCCGTATGGCAGCCGTGACAGAACGATGCGAGTCCGGAGGTGCCAGTGCCGCGATTCATGCCATCGGCCCCCATGATGTATTCCCAATCGAAAGTTTCAGGTGAACTTCCTGCGGGCAGTTTGACCATGATCGTCAGTTCTGGCGTTTCCTTTGCGGAATGAGCGGCCTGATTGGCATAGCTCTCTTTGACAATGATGCTTCCTTCTGGATACGGAAAGGGGCGCGCACCGCTGTTGACCGGCGCTGCTGTGGAGTTCACATAAATTTCCCGATAAGCAAGCAGCCCCTGATGCACATTTCCCAGAAATCCGGTTGGGTCGCCCGTCTGCGGGGAGGGGTTGGCCTTGTCCCAGGTGCTGTAATTATTCCACGCGTCCGCCGTCGGGCCTTGGGAGGGAGAGGTGGACATGCACCCGGAAAATGTGAGGATCATGATGGAGAGGGGAGCGGTCAGACTTTTCATTTTGTACCTGCTGAGTTGCCGTCGATCGGTTGAAGAAAAAGATTGTATGAAGCTGATAAGGAGACTGCCGATTTTTGCGATTGTTACACTGCAAATAAATCAAGTAGTCGCGTCGCACACATTTCAATTGGGTCAGGATTGTGGTATCAAAGTTGTGTTCTTGAATGTTTTTAAAATAACAATTATTGCATTAGTAAAAATGAGGAGTCTGTGATGAAAGCTATTACGATCGCTTTGGCATTTATGGCGGCAATTGTCGCCGGAAGTACCTCCGCACTCGATATCGCCGCATTGAATGCGGCGCTTGCCAGTGCCGAGCGGCCCGCCGCAGATAGAGACGCAGACGCGCGTCGCAAGCCGGCCGAAACTCTGGATTTCTTCGGCATCGAACCGGGCATGAACGTGGTGGACCTGGTGGCTGCAGGAGGTTACTTCACAGAAGTTCTCGCAAACGCTGTTGGGCCGCAGGGCAAGGTCTACATGCAAAACTCTCCGGCGTCCCTCACTGGCGAACGCGGTCTGCGCACCGAGGCGGCCATTGTTGAGCGTTTGTCTGGTGGTCGGCTTGCGAATGTGGAACGCCTGAACGCGGGTTATATAGATACGGGTCTGGCAGCAGGGTCGCTGGACGCTGCGGTAATTGCATTGGAATATCACGAACTGTATCGAGCAGAAGACCCGCAAACTGAGGCCAGATTTCTCGCCGAAATGAAGCGAGTGCTGAAGTCCGGCGGTATCCTCGGCATCATCGATCACGCAGGCAATGCGGGCAACGACAACGGCGCGATGCATCGTGCCGAGCTTGAAAAAGTGCTGGCAGGCGCCGCAGCTGCGGGTTTCGTCGTCGATGGCACCAGCGACCTGCTGCGCAATTCTGCCGACGATCGCAGCAAGACAGTGTTCGATGCATCATTTCGCGGTGTGACAGATCAGTTCATTGTGAAACTGCGCAAACCTTAATCCTGTTCAAGAATGAGAGTGACCTGTGGCGCCGCATGTTTGTGTGGCGCTACAGTAGCTCGAAATCGTCACTGCGCTATTCGTCACTTCACTGGTCGTCACTTCACTGGTCGTCACTTTGCTGTTCGTCGTTGCGCTATTGCATGGACCGCATCAGGTCTTCCATTGGCAGCAGATCCATCGACTGCCTGATAGACCTCGATATCAGCCCCTCATCCGCAAATGCTTCCAGATCAATCGCGTTGCCCTTGCTCCCGCTTGGAATTGCCGTCAGCTGCTTACTCTTGTTCTTCTCGTCGTGCTTGCCGCCGCTCGCTTTGAGCGTGAAGCCTCCCCCGCAGTTTCTGCAATAAATGGTGTCGCCGGAATGGTTCTCTCGGCGAACGACCAGCGTAGGTCCGCACATTGGGCACTCCTGCAGTTGAATCTCGTCATCGCTATGATTCTGGATGTGTTGGAGTTCTCCTGCATCGCCTAATGCCAGCATGTGATTCACCCAGACTGGGTCGAACTGCGTGCCGCTGTGTTCTCTTAGAATTTGCAACGCTTTATCCTGGGGCATTCCGGCGCGATACGGGCGAAAGCTGGTCATGGCATCGTAAGCGTCACTGATGCCGACAATACGTGCGATCAGTGGAATGTCTGCTCCCGGCAAACCAAAAGGATAGCCCGCGCCATCGGGGCGTTCATGATGCAATTGCACGGCATTGCGCACGAGGCTGGACAAAGGATGCGCTGCCAGCATTCTTGCCCCGATGGTTGGGTGCGTCTTCATGACCTCATATTCTTCGTATGTCAGTTTGTCGGGTTTGCGAAGGATGGCATCTGGCACCCCGACTTTTCCAAGATCATGCAGAAATCCCCCCACACCGGCACAAGCTATCTCCAACGGTGTCAGCCCGGCCTTTCGGGCGAGCAGTTGCGAATACCGGGACACGCGCCACAGGTGCCCGCCGGTGTATGGATCGCGCGCCTCCACGAACCATGCCATCAGGAATAGGCTGGTCAATAGCGCTTCGAATTGTTTGTTTTGTTCAGGTTGAGGTTGTGGTTGTGGTTGAGGTTGCGATCTTCGGAAGTTGTGTATTGCGCCGAGGATGCTCATGTCTTACTCCTGTTGTGGGCCGGAGCGTATGGTGAGTTTGTTGTCATAGTCGCGCAGCATGAACAATGCGAAGCAAGCGGCGAGCATCGGCCATGCAGCGAAGAAGAGTAAATTCTCGAAGGGAGCCAGGTACTGTTTGTACGACGAGAGAGTGGATATGGCATGCAGGAGCAACACGGCACCGTAGGTCCATTTTTTGAACATGCCGGTGACGAACAGGAGCAGTAGCACGATCTCCGCCACGGCCACAGAAGAGAGCAGTGCCGACCCGGCACCTTCAATGCCGTAGAAATTTGCAAACACCGCAGACGAGTGGCCAGGGTTGAGGAATTTGTCCAGCGTCCACATGAGCATCACCAGAAACACGCCCAGGCGCAATGCAAGAAGGGGTAATTGGAGTTTGCCAGTATCGATCTGATTCATGCCGCAATTCCTCTGCTGTTTTTGTGGTCGAAAGCGTCGCTTCT
>JAUSMU010000071.1 GCA_030645995.1 Gammaproteobacteria bacterium
GTGCCCGGATCGGCCGGGTAGTAGCCACGACGTTCCCCCACCTGTGTAAATCCCATCGACATATAGAGCTGGCGAGCCTCGCTGTTGGACGGCCGCACCTCCAGGAAACATTCCCGGGCATCGTTCTTCGCGGCCTTGTCCAGCAGATGACGCAGCATGCGCCTGCCATAACCGGCACGCCGAAAATCGGGATGCACGCACAGCGTCAACACATGCGCCTCGCCTACCGCCACCGACAGCACCCCATGCGCCACGATGCGATCACGAGTCGCCAGCACCCAGCACTCGTAACCGGAGCGCAGGCAATCCAGGAAAACGCGTTTGGACCAGGGCAGCTGATAGGACAGGTTCTCGTTCTGCACCACCATGTCGAGGTCGCTTGGGCGCATTGCGCGCAGGACGATATTGGGGCTCTCGGAACGGGGAAACGGCGGTATCGGAAACTGCTGCATAACGGGCTACTGATTACCTGGTGGTCTTCTGATGAATAGGTTGATTAATTGGCGAGCGCCAGTCGCAGCGGCTGCATGGCCTGCCAGACCTCACGCTTGAGATCGGGAACAGCATCCATGGCATTGAGACTGCGAGTCACTACGAGATTCATGTCGAAAAGAGGATGCCGCTGCAATCCTCCGCGCCCCTGTTGCCAGTCGAAATCCGCTGGAAACAGGTAGCCGGTCGACTGTTCGGCCAGCACCAGCAGATGGCGCACGGGGCGCAGCTTGAGACGCCGGGCCAGGAAGCCGGCCAGAGTCTGGCGTGCGCTCTCCTCGCCCTGCTCGATGTCCGGCCCTTCCAGCAGCGGCCAGGTGAACACCATGGAGGTCAGTGCCCGCTCATCGCTTGGCATCCCCAGCGCCCGCAACATCCCGGCGAGCAATTGTCGGCAGGCCGGTGAAACTGAGGCGGACTTGGCCCAGGGCAGCTCGTTGATGACGGCAAGTTCCTCGCTGACAGGGAAGTAGGCGAACGCAAAGCGCGGAGGTGCGGCGCTGACCGAGACGGTGACAGGGGCAGCGGCGGCATTGGGTGCGGGGGCAGCTATCGCGGGCAGGCCCGCTCCCACTGGGCTTGGGGCATTGGGTGCGAGGGCAGCCATCGCGGGCAGGCCCGCTCCCACTGTGCTTGGGGCATTGGGTGCGGGGGTAGACGCCCCAAACAGCCTCGGCGCTTTGGCACCAGGCAGCGCTCGACGTGGGAAGTAGGATTGAATACCCAGCTCCCGCAGATATGCCTGACGCTGTAGCTCGTTCATTGCCATGGGACTGCGCTCTGCTCTGTGACCTGTGTCTGGACGGACAGACTGGCGGCGATTATATGCCAAAAGACCCATTCGGCGCCCACGCGATTGCAGGCACAGGGACAAAAGTGCTTGAATCCGTTCACGGAAAACAGAAAAAGGGGAACTCATGAAAGCGCTTGTCTGCCATTCCTATGGCCCGCCGGAAAATCTCGTACTGGAAGAAGTCCCGGATCTCGTCCCGGACAGCGGACAGATTGTCGTCGACGTCTATGCCGCCTCACTGAACTTCCCGGACACCCTGCAGATTCAGGGCAAGTACCAGTTCCAGCCGCCGCTGCCGTTCACCCCAGGGTCAGAGGTAGGGGGAGTCGTGCGCGCCGTCGGTAGTGCAGTCAAGGACTTCAAGGTCGGTGACCGGGTCATGGCGACGCCGTCCATCGGTGGCATGGCAGAACAGGTTCTGGTCACGCCCGCCGGATTGCGCAAGATCCCCGCCAGCATGGACTTCAAAACGGCGGCAGGTTTCGCCATGGTCTACACCACGTCCTACCACGCTCTCAAACAACGCGCCCAGCTCAAGCCGGGCGAGACCCTGGTGGTACTCGGCGCCAGCGGCGGAGTCGGCATGGCGGCGGTAGAACTGGGCAAACTGCTGGGAGCGCGGGTAATCGCGGCGGCCAGCAGCGAAGAGAAGCTGGAATTCGTGCAACAGGCAGACCCGGACGAACTGCTGAATTACGGCGACGGCGACCTCAAGGAAAAGGTCAAAGCCCTGACTGACGACAAGGGCGCTGACGTGATCTATGACCCGGTCGGTGGCAACCTGTTTGATCAGGCCACACGCTGCATCAACTGGAACGGACGCATCCTGGTGGTGGGTTTCGCCAGTGGCCGCATTCCCGAGTATAAGGCGAATCTGGCACTGCTCAAGGGAGCGTCGATGGTAGGCGTTTTTCTGGGGCGTTTCCGCAAGGAGGAGCCGCAGGCTTACGAGGAAAATTTTGCCGAATTGCTGGAGATGTTCAGCGCTGGGAAATTGAAACCAATCATCACTCAGACCTTCGCCCTGGAAGACTACGTCTCCGCCTTCAGCGTCTTCACCGAACGCCGCGCGATGGGCAAGGTGATCCTGGAGATACGCAAAGAGACCTGACCCTCACAGTCAGTCTACTGCGGAGCGCGGCTGCGATAGATCGAGGGGGTGACGCCGTGCGCCTCCTTGAAGGCCTTGTTGAATGACGACAGGGAGGCATAACCGACGTCCAGTGCAATCGTGGAAATCGGCAGGTTGATTTCAGCCGGATCCTGCAAGCGTCGCGCGGCCTCAGCGATCCGGTATTGATTCAGGTACTGATTGAAATTGCGATAGTGCAGCTTCTGGTTGATCAGGCGCCGCAGCCGATACTCCTGCATCGACACACTGGACGCCAGCATCCCGATGGTCAGGCCGGGCTGTGCGTACAACCGTTTGCTCTCCATGACGTAATGCACCTTGTCCACCAGCGGCTTGTCTTTGTCGTTGTCGCTCACCCTCGGAACGTTGGCCAACGTCGCCGTCGGCACTTCCAACTGATCGATCACCTGCGGGGAATCCCTGTGCAGCGGGAAGGTGGAAAGATTGAAGAACAGCATGAACAGGAAGATAGCGCCAATGCAAACATTGTAGAACCAGCTCTCTCCCATCGAGAAAAAGCCCGACCCGACAATAATGGCGACAATCGACCCCATGGTGATGGTAAAGGGAACGCGCAACTGTCGGCGCGGCTCGACCAGATCACCACCGAGGCCCGTCACGGCGGTGTAGATCACGTGGCACGCGAAGGCAAGCATGATGACCTGCGGAATAAAGAGGAAGACCAGAAAGGACAGCCCCGTCGGCGGTCCATTCAGATTGGACAGCAACATACCCACGGCACGCAGTGCGATATAAACCCCTATCACCATCCACACTGGCAAACCGATAGTCGGGTTGTCATCGAAGAGATAGCGCGTGATCACCCATAGCAACGACGGCGCGGTAATCGCCAGCGTGGTCAGGATGAAATCAATGACAAGCGGCCCCCTGTCCACCTCCGGCAGTGTCGCCAGGATGTAAGCAATCAGGCAGAGACCGTAGAACGCCATGAGCCGCCCAAGTGTCTGGCGCTTGTAGTACGCAAAGTAGAATAGCGCCATGAAAAGCAATTGTGAGATTGCCAGGAAACTCGTTGCGTACTGAAAAATCTGCATATCCATGTCGTTTATTATGACGTTTGTTATGAATTGTCGGGTCTGAAAAAACAGCCGGGAAAACCGCCCCGAGCGATAGTTCCGAACGATAGTTCAGCGGCCGACCCTTTGCAAGAACCGCTCACAAAGGATTGTCGGCTGCCGTATTGCAGAGACACTGAACCGTTTACGAAACTCTCTAGAAAGTTTTGCGGACACTGAACATGAACTGCGGGCCAGTGATGCTGCAGTTTTCCTCGTACTCGCTGACGATGTCGTTGACCAGAGAACCAGCGTAACGATCGCGCGTCCGGCAACGCTCACCGTCGTTGATGTTGTTGGCATCCAGACGATAGACAAAACCGGCATAGCCGCGCTTCTCGATAAACAGATTCAATGTTCTGGGAACACCAATCACATCGATCTTGTCGATATCCACGATCCTGCGATTACCCTCGATCCCCGCACGATAATTCAACCCCACGCTGAGCCCGAGCGCGGGCAGATCCTGCCGCACGCCGAGTCGATAGTTGCCCCGGTCATAGGGCACGATGCGGCGTTCAAAACCACCGATGGGATCGATGGTGGTGGAGTCCTGCACCAGCAGCCCTGCGGTCAGCAGTGCGGGGGGCAGACTGAAGAAACTGTAGCGCACGGACGCATCCAGGTTGATGCCATAGATCTCGCCATTGCCGGTGTTGCCGTTGGCGGAAAGCAGACTGGTCGGGCTCGGCGAAATATCGATCTTGCCGATGGCATCCTCGACATCGTAGAAGAACATGTTGGCGTTCAACACGCCTTTGTCCTGCGGCAGGCGATACTCCATGTTCACGGTGTAGCGCCAGGCCTTCTCCTGCTCCAGCTCGGAATTGCCCGCGACGATGGCCTGCTGTTCGTCACGCGCATTCGCGGAAGAAGCCGTGAAATCGGCAAACGCCAACTGCGCGATGTAGCGCTCCACGGACAAGCGCAACTGCGTAGAGCTGTTCACGTCGAAACGATAATCGAATTTCGGGCGCGGAAAACGGAAGTCACGCTTGTTGCGGACATCGCCCGACTGTTTGATCTCGGAGAACTCGACCAGCAGCGTGCTCTCCAGCGCCATGCGCGGATTGATCTGCCAGTTGTGCACAGCAAAGGTCTCGTAACGTGTTTCCTGCACCGTCGAATTGGCGAGCGGCACCGCCACTGGCACCAGTCCACCGTGAGCGGCGGATGCCGTGCCGTTGAGCGGCAACCCCATGCGCAGCGCCGACTCCAGGCGCGTCAGTGCCCTCTCCACACCAAACTCCACACCTTGCGATGATGAGAGCTGAAAATTGTAGGAAGTGCGGGCGATGTGTTCAACCGTGCGGGTGTTGGTGGCCAGGAACAGATTCTTTCTCGTCGTGGTGTCACGAGTCGCTCCCGTGAAACGTTCACGCACCGTGTCGAATGACTCGTCATTGGCGATGAACAGGAAACGGTAACGGCTGCCATTGGCGAACTGATGTTCGTAGTCGCCGCCCAGCTCCCAGCCATTACGTTCGGAGGGGATCTCTTCGCGCTCCCAGGTGGTCACTGGCGGTCGCTTGTTGAGATTGGTAATGGCGCGATCCAGTGACGTGGGGGGATCAGTCTCGTTGTACAGCATGTTGAGTGCGACGCGATCATTGAGCGTCAGGTCATAGGTCAGATTGCCGTTCAATGCCACATTGGCCTGATCACGCACCTGATCCACGAGGATCATGTCATTGGGAGAGAAGTTGGCGTTGAGGCTGTTCTCCCAGCTCTCCAAAGCCTCGTAAGCAGCCCGCCGTTCGGCACTGATCAGATAGTTCAGACCACTGCGGTTGCCACTGTAGACAATCGAGCCCTGCGGGATTACTTCGCCATCATGATAGGCGATAGCACCCGCCTCGACGGACACGGTCGTCTCGGACAGCGCCTCGCGCAGCACGATATTGATGATCTGCCCCGCACTTCTGACGTCCAGATCACCGGAGGTGCCACGAATGATTTCGATGTGCAGCACCTGACTGGCGGCGATGCGGCTGAGCTGGGTGCGTGCCTCGTTGTCTTTGCCCGCGAGGCGTTTGCCATCGATCAATATCTGCGCGCCCGCGCCGAGGCCGCGACTATTGTTGTTGGTGGTGCTGGTGCTGCCGCCACCGCTGGCGGCGCCCGAGTTGAGCGCCACTGCAATCCCGGGAACACGATCAATCATGTCGTTCACGTTAACCGGAGAGAACTGGGCAAAATACTCCGCCGGGTACACCACGGTAGAGTCCAGTGCAGTGGAATCCTGAGCCGACACGTCGGCAAAGGTAAGGAGTAATGCGGTGAGCGCTGCCAGGCGCTTCAGTGGAAATGGCAAACCTGCTGTTGGGAGCTTCATGGCCATGGTTCGCTAAATAGAGTCGCAGTTTCAAATGAGACACACCCCCGCCCCTGTCCTGCGCGTTCGGAGCAACGCTCAGGGCAGGCACGGGGGTGCGGGTATTACTCTGTTACTATCAGATCTCTATATCCATGCTGACGGTGAACATACGGCCGTAGGGGTCGTACAAACGAGTTTCCAGACCGCCTTGAATTGACAGACGAGTCGGTTCCCAGTCAAACACGTTACGCACAGCGACGCTGAAATTGGCAGATTCGCCAAAGCCGAAGATGCTGTCCATGGTGTAGCCATAGTTGATATCTGAACGGTAGCCGCCGCGCACTTCACGACGCAGACCAGCCGTCGTTGCCGGCGGGTTGGCCAGCGTGATAGGAGCGAGCAGACCAAAGTCGACATCATCCGTGAACTTGGTCAGGAAGCGGGCAGAGTGCGCGCCGCGCATCCAACTAAGAGCCAGGTTGAACTTGGTTTCAGGCAAGGGTGGCGCCTTGCCGGTGTCGCCGTTGTTGAAACCCTGCATCAGACGAGTGTCACCATCGAACTCTGTCAGCTTGTACTCCACGAAATGGGTGGCATCCAGTGAGACAGAGAAGTCACCCCAGTTGTCAACGCTGAAGTCATAGCGAGCCTGAAGATCCAGAGTGTGGACATCCATTTGGTCGACGTTCTGCGGTTGACGCAAAATTCGCGACGGTTTCAGGGTAACCGGGTCACGGATGATCGCCGGATTCGGGTTGGCGTTCACGTAGGCCCGTGCGGCCTCCCAAGAAGCGGAACCTGGAACTCGACTGAAACTTCCCGCAGTGGAGCCAGTGGCAGCGAGTACATTCAGGAAATCCTGAGTGCCGATGTCCTGGTTGGTCAACGTAAAGATTCGGCCAGTGTATTCGATCTCCTGGTAGTCCACGCCGATTGTCAGGCCGTCGAGAGGCTCCCAGGTGAAACCGATGTTCTGGAGTGTCGAGCGCTCCACATCAAGATCCGGGTTGGTGGTGGTGCAACCATCGACACCGATGAAGGAGGTAGCGGTCAACTGGTCAGTACCATCACGCGCACTCGCACAGGCATTGAGGTTGACTGCTCCGACTTGGCTGGCCAGCGGGGCCAGGAAACCTTCGCCCCAAGAGGCACGAATCGCAAGCGTTGGGAGAGCTTCCCATCGCACAGCAAGCTTGGGCGTGGTAGTGCGCAGGTTCAAATCATCGAATTTCTCGTAGCGAGCCGCTGCCTGCAATGACAAATTCTCCAGCAGAGGAGCTTCCAATTCGAGGAAGGTCGCACGGACTGTAGACTCGGACACGGCCGCCACTTGACGCGTGGCCGGCGCATTGAAGTTATCGCCAACGGCGTTCAACTTGATGGGGTTGTCGATTTCCTTCACGTCACGAATGTGACCGCCGAAGGCCATTTGCACGGCACCGGCGGGCAGATCAAACAAGGGACCCGTGACAACCGTATCAAACACCTGGAAGCGAGTCAGGTCTTCTGTAGTGGCCTGCTGAGAGAGCCAGTCAACCAATGCCTGGCTGTTGTCCGTTATCCCAGCCTTGTAGTAAGGGGAACGCTTGTCGGAAGACATGAAGGGGTTGAACCATTCATTGCCACCAGGGCCACCCTTGCCCTTGAACGCGGCCTGGACACGGCTTGCCAACTCTTCATAGGATTTGTAACGGAAACGGCGCGTCTGATAGCTTAAGGAGGTCTGCCCTGACCAGTCTCCACCTAGCTCGTAGCGACCGGTGAATGTGTGTCTGTCCGTCAGGTACACGGAATCATCCCACTGCGATCCGCCCTGCAGATAGCTTGGTTGCGCTGATTGCGAACGACCATTGAAGGTACGGTAGGCGACCGGGAAAACGTCCTTGCCAAAGGGGTTTGCCGGGTGGCTCGCAGGGATAACCATGGTTGCGGCCCGGGTGGAGTTCATCGGCGAGGAAGCCTCAGTGATGAACACCGACAGCGTGCTGTCGGCCACGAGCTGATACTCCAGCTCCAGCCAATCAGTCGTTTGGTGAGTCACATTGACATAGCCCGTGTACTGCTCGGAGGGACGGTTGTATTGAATCCACTGTCCGAAGAAAATGCCACAACGCTGGCCATTGGCAAGTTTAATACCGCTGGGAAAGCTGTCCCAATCTCCCTTGTCATTCTGGTCGTTGCCAAACGTGCCACAGGACGGATCTACAAGTGCGGCGGCGCTGGTGGTACTACGGAAGGTTCCGGGGGGGCCATCGGTGAAGATGTCGTTGTCTGCACGCAGATATTTTGGGCGCTCAGTACGCATCAGCGGGGTGTCTTTCTTGACCTGCAGAGCGGCTACCACGTTGAATTTGTCGATTTCCTTACCGAACAGAACGCCGGCAGAATATTCCTCCATGCCGCCTTTCTGGTCGCGGCCGTAGGAGCTGCGCACGCGCACTCCATCGTATTCCTTGATAGGAATGAGGTTGACCACACCCGCTACCGCATCTGAACCGTACAGGGCGGAGCCACCGTCCAGAACGATCTCCATGCGGCTGAGGGCGATGTCCGGCACCGTGCCACCAACGTTTTCAGGGTCCACAACACGACGTCCGTCGAACAATGTCAGTGTACTGCTGGAACCGAGACCACGCAGGTTG
>JAUSMU010000082.1 GCA_030645995.1 Gammaproteobacteria bacterium
GATCAAAGGCGTCATCGTTAATTGTTTGGTCATCGCAGCCTTAGTGCTGTCGCTAGGCCCCTCCTCTGAGTGCCAATTACTGCATGCCGCACTGTGTTTATCGCACAATAATTGGCAATCCAGCAACGTAGTGAAATCTAATAACAAACATTTCACTGGAAAGCGGAATACTGCGTTTTCGTTTGCCCTTTTTATCCTTATCTGACCTGCTGCAAGACACTACGTGTCTGATTGCTCTCGCCGGGTATTATTAAAAGTGCCGTATGGCACATCCAGGAAGTTATTAATGAGTTTTGACAATCTGGGGCTGTGTCCAGCCCTGCTGAAAGCTGTTCTCGAACAGGAATACACCGAACCAACCCCCATCCAGGAACAGGCCATTCCCCTCATTCTGAAGGGCCATGACATCATGGCCTCTGCGCAGACGGGCACCGGCAAGACCGCTGGTTTCACCCTGCCACTGCTGCAACGCCTTTCCGAAGGCCCGCGTGCAGGCGCCAATCAGACACGCGCTCTGGTGCTGACACCAACCCGCGAACTGGCCGCTCAGGTGCATGACAGCATCGAGACCTATGGCAAGTATCTGAACCTGCGCTCCACCGTCGTTTTCGGCGGCGTGAAGATCAGTCCGCAGATGTTGAAGCTGCGTGGCGGCGTCGAGATTCTGGTGGCTACACCGGGTCGTCTGCTGGATCTCTTTCAGCAGAACGCCATCAAGTTTGATCAGATCAACACACTGATTCTCGATGAAGCGGACCGCATGCTGGACATGGGGTTCATCAACGACATCAAGAAAATTCTCAACAAGTTGCCGAAGCAGCGTCAGAACCTGATGTTCTCGGCGACCTTCTCTCCAGAAATCCAGGGTCTTGCCCGTGGCCTGCTGAACGACCCCGTGCAGATCAGCGTCGCGCCGATGAACACGGCGACCGAGCTTGTCGAACAGAATCTCTACATCGTCGACAAAGGTCGCAAGACCGAGCTGCTCAAGCACTTGATCAAGTCCCAGGACTGGTATCAAGCGCTGGTGTTCAGCCGCACCAAACACGGTGCCAACAAGCTGGTGAAACAACTCGAAGACGATGGTATTCACGCCGCAGCGATTCACGGCAACAAGAGTCAGGCCCATAGGACCAAGGTGTTGGAGCGCTTCAAGGAAGGCAAGCTGCAGATCCTGGTGGCGACCGACATCGCGGCGCGTGGTATCGACATCGATCAACTGCCGCAGGTGGTGAATTACGATCTGCCGAACGTCCCGGAAGATTATGTACACCGTATCGGCCGCACTGGTCGTGCAGGTACCAATGGCCACGCGATTTCGCTGGTGTGTGGTGAAGAGAACAAGATGCTCAAGGACATTGAGCGTCTGCTCAAGCGCCCCATTCAGCGCATCGAACTGGAGGGCTTCAAGTCCACCGAAAATTTCGCCACAGCCAAGCCGATGACATCGCCTTCACGCGGTGGTGGTAATGGTCAGAGTCGATCACCTCGCAGCAGCGCGCCTCGCAATGGCTCACAGCGCAGTGATGGCCAGCGTGGTGAAGGACAGCGTGGTGAAGGACAGCGCGGTGATTCGCAAAGAAGCGGCGCGCCAAGAGGCGAATCCCAGCGCAACGAGACCCCGCGCAGCAGTTCCGGTGGAGGCAATCGTGGCACCTATGGAGAGATAACACCCGTGCGACCCGCTGACAATCGTGGAGCGCAGGGACGTGGCGCGGATGGCCGCAGTGCCCCGCGCAGCGCGAACCCCCGTCCATATGGTGATCGTGGTAATGCGGGCAATGGTGGTGAGAACCGCAGTCGTTCGACGAGCTATTCTACTGACAGCCGTTCAGCGGGTCGCCCAGCTTCGTCTGCGCAGCCGCAACGCAAGCCCGCGCCAACGACCACTGTGCTGTATCGCTCCAGCTGAGTCATTGGTTGTAACCAGACCGTTGGCATAATGAAAAAGGAGAGTTGGACGTCACGCGTTCAGCTCTCCTTTTTTTGCTTTATGCAGGTTGCTTCGCTCCATGACTTGATCCTGAACCCAAAAGGCTCCACGATGCTTCCCAGTCCATCGCATGTCCGAGTCTCGCATGCCGAAAACCACCAAACGCACGATGCATGACCACAGCCCCGCAGCCATTGCAGATCGCCTCGCCGCTGGCCCGGGTCAGGTCTATCTGAAGGACTTCGTGTATGGCGCAATCGATGGCGCCGTGACAACTCTCGCTGTCGTATCCGGTGTTGCCGGCGGCGGCTTGGCCAGTTCAGTGATCATCGTGTTGGGGTTGGCCAACATCTTCGCCGATGGCTTCAGTATGGCGATCAGCAACTATCTGGGGACGCGCGCGGAGAGCCAGAGGCTGCAGAGCATACGTACCACAGAGGAGGGGCATATCGACCTGGACCCCGAAGGCGAGCGCGAAGAGATTCGACAGATTTATGCGAGAAAGGGCTTCGGTGGGCACCAGCTTGAAGAAGTGGTCGGTATCATAACTTCCGACCGCCGACATTGGGTGGATGCCATGGTGCAGGAAGAGTATGGCCTGAGTCTGCAGGGCGTGAACGCCGGTATGGCCGGGCTCGTGACCTTCATGGCGTTTCTGCTGTCAGGCTCGCTGCCGCTGATTCCCTTTCTGCTGAACTGGTGGCGCGAGGGGTTTATCGCCGATCCGTTCGGTGTCAGTATTGGAATCACGATGCTGGCCTTTTTCGCAGTAGGCGCGATGAAGGGGCGCTATGTCGAACAGAGCTGGTATCGCTCCGGGCTGGAGACTGCGGTGGTCGGTGGCATCGCCGCGCTGCTGGCCTATGGTGTGGGGGTGCTGTTGGGAGGACTGGTTGCCTAGATTCAGTCACTCTCTACAGGCGCGGTAACAATTTTCCTATTTCGAGATTGGTATCGGGCTCGATTGCCTCTAGAATCACCTTAGCTTTTAAATACAACCTCCAATAGCAACTTCAAGGTATCCATGAAGCTTGTCGAATTCAGAGTCGTTGGCGCGTGCATGGCGCTGTGCCTGCTTCATCACCCGGTCATCGCCCAAGACTCAGACTATGAGATCGGGCTTGGCAAATCTGTCAACGACTGGCTTACCTTGGGGGGGTATTTTTCCACCGAGTATGAAAAGTCATCAGATGTGGATCAGCTGCAGTTGGATGATGTGGCCGTCATGGCCTACGGCGAGTTCAGCAATCGCTTTTCCTACCTGCTGGAACTGGAATCGGTCAACGCATATGTCGCCAATCTTGAGCGAGATACCACCTCCAGCAATTTCCCTCCCACCATCGAAAGACTGTATATCGACTACAAGCGCTCCGACCATTTGTCGGTGCGGGTAGGCAAACAGATCACTCCAGTCGGCTATTGGAACCAGCAGCCCATCAATGTGCTGCGCGAGACAAGCTCCAATCCGAGGTTCAGCAAGGAGATGGTTCCCAAATTCCTCACCGGCATTGATGTGCACGGCTTCGCGCCGCTGGGGGAAGACCTGATCTATCACGTCTACCTGCAGAACAGCAGGGATATGGACGAAGCCAACATCAATATCAAGCCTGTGAGTCACTACGGTTTTGCGTTGGCGAAGCAGTATGGGAATGGTTGGCGGATTGGGGGCAGTGCGGGCCAGTTCAAGGAGGTGATGGGCAGCACGTCGAGCACTCGCACTTTCACGCGCTACTGGCAGGCGAACGGTCGCTTTGACAACGAGCGCTACAGTCTGATTGCTGAAGGAATCATCAACTCTGAGTCTGCGGTGGGTGCTGGACGGGAGAGCTCCAAGGCAGTTTATGTGCAAGGGGAATACCGTTACAGGCCACGACATTCCCTGATCAGCCGCGTGGAGTATTTTCACGACACTGGAGTCACGGTGCCAGAGCGCATTGGAATTCTAGGTTACAGCTTCAGGCCGGTCTTCCCTGTGTCATTGAAGTTTGAGTATCAGTGGCACCAGGAGTCCTCCTATAACCGCTTCGTCTCTTCATTTTCAGTCCTGTTCTGATGCGAATAATTCTGCTGTTGCTATCAATTGCCCTGGTCTCCGTTGCGGAAGCAGCGGAGTATGCGGTGGTGGTCGCCCGTAACAGTCCAATCGAGGCATTGGATTCGGAGCGCCTGCGGGATATTTTCCTCCGTCGTCGCAGTTTCGAAGGCAATATACCGCTGGTACCGGTCAACCTGTTGGGGGAGGAGGCGGTCCGCACCCAGTTTGAGAGTCAGGTGCTGCAAATGAATCGTGGCCAGATCAATCAATACTGGGTTACCAGCCATTTTCAGGGCATCAAACCACCTGCGACCCAGGCCTCCCTGCAATCAATCAAGACGTTTATTGAACGGGTCGATGGTGCCATCGGCTATCTGCCTATCTCAATGGTGGACGACGGCTTGAAGGTTCTCCATGAGTTTTAAAGCCAAGACGATCCTGCTGTTGATCCTGCTGAGTCTTGTTCCCTACGTGGTTACCATGACCTTTCTGGGTAATGCCTACCGGAACGACGTCGAGAATCGCCTCATGGAGGACATGGGACATCAACTTGCTATCACCATTGATCGGCTCGACCAGAGTTTGCAGGCGCTGCAAAACGACATTGAGTTCATTGCGTCGCTGGACATCATGAACGATGTGCTGACCGGAGATCTTGATCGGCGCATTGTCAACCTGCTGCTGTTGAAAAAGGATGATCTGGCGCTGGACGGAGACTTCGACGTGGTGGACGCCAGCGGTCTGGTGGTGGCATCCACGGCATTGGACTCGATTGGCTCCCGGATCAACGGAGAACCATTCATGCAGGTTCCGCTGTTCTCGACTTTCAACGATGACAACATAGGCACGTTGCGCGTGCGCTATGAGATGTCGAACCTGACCCGCTATTTCGCCAACGACGATAACTTCAGGTACGCGCTACTGGTGAATGGGGAGCGCTATCCGGCTCAGATGCAGAGCGCGGATGCGTTGAGTGTCAGTGGTGTCATCGGATTGCGCCCCGAGATCGGGATCATCTTTGAGCAGAATCGTGACTTTGCCTTTGCGGTGCTGGACAGCTTCACAAGAAGTTTTCTGATTGCACTGGCGATTGGCACGCTCATCATCAGCGCGATTGCATTCCTTGCAGCCAGTTACATCTTGCGTCCGATACTGCTGCTGTCCTCGACTGCGCGCTCGATCTACAAGACTCATGACTACAGTCAGCGCGTTCGGGTGGACCGCTCAGACGAGATCGGCAATCTTGCCTCTGCCTTCAACGCCATGATTCAGGGTATGCAGGATTTGATCGCGCGTTTGAAGGAGGAAGGTGAGAATCGTCTCAAGCTGGCGCAGGAGAAGAATCGCGCGGAGATGCTGCAGACGCTGTCGAACAAATTGTCCAAGTACCTGTCTCCGCAGATTTACGAATCGATATTCTCCGGGGAGAGAGATGTGAAGCTGGGGTCGTCCAGGAAGAAGCTCACGATCTTCTTTTCGGATATCGTCAATTTCACCGGGACCACGGATCAGATGGAGTCGGAGGATCTGACGGCACTCTTGAACCAATATCTTCGTGAGATGACAGACATCGCCCTGCGCTACGGTGCTACGGTGGACAAATATATCGGCGATGCCATCATGATTTTCTTCGGAGATCCCCATTCGCGAGGAGTGGAGGAAGATGCGCTGCTGTGTGTGGAGATGTCGCTGTCCATGCAGAGGCGGGTACGTGAGTTGCACAGAGAATGGCGAGCCGCCGGCTACACCAAACCGTTCGTGATTCGCGTCGGGATTCATACTGGTTATTGTACGGTGGGCAATTTTGGTACCGAGAGCCGGATGGACTACACAATTGTGGGGTCGGCGGTCAATCTTGCCAGTCGCATTGAGTCCACAGCCGAGCCGGGCACTGTCTATATTTCCGAAGATACCTATCTGCTGGTACGCGAGAAATTTGCCAGTCTGCCGGTCAGCAAAGTCACCCCCAAGGGTATCTCGCAGCCGGTGCAGCTCTACAAGGTCCTGATGGATGAGGCTGCCGAACGAGTGCAAACTCTCAGTCAGGATGGCTTCCAGTTGCAGTATCAGCCAGAGCTGCTGACAGCGGAGAGTCGCGAGCAGTTGCGCCTGGTGCTGGAAAAAATCACTCGGGAATCCTCGTCTTGAGAGGAATTGCGCGGGTATTTCCTACCTGGGGACTGCCTGACAAACCTGCCCCGGGCCATCGGCAACCGTGACACATGCCTGACCGCTCGGACACACCGCGCCGGGCTGAGCACAGGGTATCTCGCAGGTCTTGAACTCCGGCCCCGATCCTCCCGCGATCCCGAAATAACTGACACAGCTGAGTCCCGTCGCACATTGATCGGCGACGCTTGCGCAACTGTGCCCCTGTGCAGCGAACTTACCCTTGCCTATCGCGGTGATACTGTCGATGTTGAATGGCGGTTTGAGGGTCAAAGCGAAATGGTCGCTGGTACCGCTGATCGTCGCCGAGGGAATAGCCAACGTATCTTTCTTCTGGTCGTAGACGGTTTCTGCAACCGTCTCATTGTCGACTTCCTCGATCACAAACAGGTTGCACTGGCCAATGCCGCACTGCCCTGGTGCTGGATAGAAAGAACCACTGAAGCGGCTGATCACCTTGCCGTCCGTAACACCGGTCAGGTCGACGAAGCTGTTGCCAACACTGAGGCTGATCTGCCCACTGGTGTCCTGGAGAAGGTAGTTTCCGCAGCAGACGCCGCAGGCTGCCGGGCATGCCGCCTGGGAGAGCGTGCCGGAAAGGGTCACTCTGTCTGCCGCCAGAGCGTTGCCACCGAAAATGAGGAAGAAGAGTGTTGCGAAAAATGCTTTGGATGAGTGCTTCATGGTGATCTCAGTGTCCTTTGATTGCCGTTGTGTTCCGTGTGGTTTAGGGTTCCGTGGGAAAATAACCCACGGAAACACTTTCTTCAAGCCTGTTCTGCGCCCCCCACATCCAACAGTTCCCCTGGCGTGCATTCCAGCACTTCACAGAGCTTTGCCAGCGTGTCAAAGCGCACCCCTTTGACTTTACCGGTGCGGAGCAGCGACAGATTGGCCTCAGTGATGCCGATCTGCTCGGCCAGATCCTTTGCGCGCATCTTGCGCAGGGCGAGCATGACATCCAGGCGAACAATGATGACTTTCATACGAAAGCGTCGTTCTCAGCTTTGAGCTGAGTGGCAGCGGTAAGGATGCGGCCCACGGCTGCTACGAAGCATGCGAATGCCAGCATCCCGATGGTGGCGGATTCGAGCTCCATGTCGAATCCGCCACCGCCGTGGGTGATCCACATCGTCACGTTGGGGACGACCAGAATCACGGCAACCGTCGCCTCAATCGCAAAGTCACCCGCCTGCGCCACTCGCGCCGACGCTGCCGCACTGAAGAATTCCCCTTTGTCATAGTGTTTCAGGGCGAGCCGCAGGCGATTGACTGCCTCGTAAAACAATATTGCCGGCAACAGCGCAACTATGAGCAAACCGACGCGGTTGGTTTTCTCACGCCAGTCCAGAGTGTCATCGAAAAGAGCAACGCCAATTGGCACTCCGCCATCGAACGCGATGGTGGTCACGATGACGACAAGGGCGATGATGGCAAACACCTGAGCGGTGCCGGCAAGCTGTTGTGCCTGTTTGAGCTCTGGTGATAGTGTAGGAAGCATGGGATATCTCCTGATGATGTGTTGTGGCAATAATTATCGCAAAACGATAATTATTGCAAGAAATGTAATAATTAATTGATTTGATCCAAGACACAGTTCGACGGTTGTAAACCGATCCCGGAGTCGTGCGTTATATCTGAAAGGGCAGCGTCGATCGCAAGAATCGACACGCAGTAAATCCGTATTAATAAAATCCATCGTGGAGCATACCCAACTGGATACCTTGCAAAACCTGGACAAGTTCCTGGCTGATGTGCAGGGCAGGGCGTACCGGATAGCGCAGATCGCGACCAATAACTCGGACGATGCGCTCGATCTCGTGCAGGACGCCATGTTCAAGCTGGTGGAAAAGTACGCCACTCGCAGCGCAGAGGAATGGGGGCCGCTGTTCTACAGTATTCTGCAGAGCCGCATCAACGACTGGCACCGGCGCAGTTCGGTGCGCAACCGTTTCCGTGGCTGGCTGGGTTTTGGAGAGGACGATGGTGAGGATCCGCTCCATAATGTTGTCGACGAAGGGCAGCGATCTCCGGAGCAGCATGTGCAACTGGGTCACAGCATGACTAAACTGCAGAGCGCTTTGCAGGCACTGCCACTTCGTCAGCAACAGGTCTTTCTGCTGCGGGTCTGGGAGGGGCTGGATGTGCGGGAGACTGCCTTGGCGATGTCTTGTGCAGAAGGCAGTGTCAAGACGCATTACTCGCGGGCAATACATACGTTGAGAGAGCAATTGGGTGAGCATTGGTGATGGAACGAGAGGCGAGTGGCAATATGATTGGCGATCATGACGGCGATGAGCGTTTTGCCGCGCGTGTGGCGGCTATGCTCGACAGCAGTATCGAGGGACTGCCTCCCCACATTGAAGCGCGACTCGACAGCATGCGCAGCACGGCACTCGTACGCGTGGTGGGTCATGACACGTTTGTGAGGAGCGCTGGATTGATTCTTTCCGGCGAGGAGGCGGCTGAAGGTCTGCCCCCGTCCGTAAGCGCGCGGCTTGACGACATCCGGGCACAGGCCTTGCAGCGGGCCGCCCGGCAGTTGGAGCAGAGTTCACACCCTGCGGGGTGGGGCGTTCTGGCTCGTCTGCTGAATCCACAGCTGGGCATTCCTGTCGGCGCCTTTGCGTCTGTGTGTGTCCTGGTGACCACGCTTGCCCTGTTTTCGGTGCGCGAACCAAATGAGGTCGTGCCCGTGGCCATGAATGAAGAGGGGCTGGTGCTAGCGTCTGCGGACGACCTTGAATTGTATGAGAATCTCGAGTTTTACCAGTGGCTTGCAGACAATGGCCTGTAGACTCGCAGCGGCCTGGTCGCTCGTACTGACGCTGCTGATAGCGTCCAGCGCCTTGGGGGCCGATCAGGATGGCAACGATGAGCAGGCGGATGCGCCGCCATTGGAGCTGCTTGAATTTCTTGGCCAGTGGGAGACAGACGACGGGGAATGGATAGATCCGCAAGAACTGGAAGACCCCGAGCTGGTGAATCTGCTGGAGGCAGCGTTGGCGACGGAGACGGCGCCGGTGGAAACGAATGATGACAGCGCAGGCGACGAAGTAAATGGTGCGAGCCAGGACGATGGTGGATCCGATGACAGCAACTAGATGGCATGAGAGGGTAGTGACGAGTCGACGTGCAGGCAGGCTGGCGTTGGGTGTGCTGTCCGTGCTGTGTGCTTCGTTGACCTTTGCACAGGACAGCATTCCCTGGAGTGCGCTGACTCCGGAGGAGCGCGGCCTGCTCAATCAGGTGCAGGAACAATGGGAAAGCTTCAGCCCCGAGCGCCAGGAGCGTCTGCGTCGCGGTGCTGCCCGCTGGCAGCAGATGGCGCCACAAGAGCGGCAGCAGGCGCAACAGCAGCAGCGTCGGTTTGAACAGTTGCCGCAGGACCAGCGCGAGATCATCAATCAGCGTTTCCGCCAATTCAACGACGTCCCGCAGGTCCAGCAGCAGCGACTGCGAGACATCCAGCAGCAATTCCGTACTTTGCCTCCCGCCCAGCGCGAAGTGCTGAGAGAGCGCTTTGAGGCTCAGCGTCAGCAGCGACTGGAGCAGCAGATGCCGCGCCCGGAAGTCCTGCAGAGTCGCCCCGGTGCGCAGGCAGTCCCCGCTGTTCCGTCACGGATCGAGAGACCTTTGATCGATAGACCTGTGATTGAAAGACCGGGCGTTGATACCCCGCGTGTCACTCCTCCGCGAGTTGCCCCTCCCAGAGTGGATACCCCCAGAGTCGAAACCCCAAGGATAGAGGTGCCCAGGATCGAACGCCCCGCGCCCCAACGGGTCAACCCCCCACGCTAGGCGTGGGGCGGGGCGTTTGTTCATAGCCCTATCAGTCGTCTTCAACCTTGCAAATTTGAAGTGTCGCTGCAATAATGCAAGGATGATGCGTCGTGAAATCCTTAATCTTGTCCGTCAGCGACTGGCACAGTTCGACAGTGTCGCTCTCTTGGGGCCCCGTCAGGTCGGCAAAACCACTCTGGCCCGCGAGATTGCGTCCGGGTTGGGTGACGCCGCTCGCTATCTCGATCTGGAGAGCCCGGGCGACCGTCGTCAGCTTGACGATCCTGAAGCGTACTTCTCTGCTTACGCTGATCGTCTGATCATACTTGACGAGATTCAGCGCGCTCCCGAAATATTCCAGATACTGCGCGGGCAAATCGACGTCCGGCGCCGGATGGGGGGAAAGGGCGGTAAATTCCTCATTCTAGGTTCGGCTTCCATGGAGCTGCTGAGACAATCATCGGAAAGCCTGGCGGGCCGCATCAGTTTCATTGAGCTTTCCCCATTCAATTTGCGTGAAGTCTCTCCAGAGGCTGGCAACTTGCGAGCCGTGACAGATGCGCTGTGGCTGAAAGGCGGTTTCCCGGGAAGTTATCTGCGCGACTCCGAATCTGCAAGCTTGCAGTGGCGGCACGACTTCATTCAAGCCTATCTGGAACGTGACGTGCCGCAGTTCGGGCTGCAGGTCGGCGCGGAGCAGCTTGGTCTGTTCTGGCGAATGCTGGCAAATGATCAGGGCGAGTTATTCAACGCCCAGCGCTACGCCAGATCAATGGGAGTCAGTGGACACACGGTCTTGCGCTACCTGGATATTCTTGAAAAACTCCTGCTGGTGCGGCAGCTGCGTCCCTGGTCATTGAATGCAGGAAAGCGTCTTGTGAAGTCTCCGCGTCCCTTTGTGCGCGACAGCGGTCTGCTCCACGCACTACTCAATCTTGAATTGATGGACGATCTGCGCGGGCATGCCGTATCCGGTAAGAGTTGGGAAGGATTCGTGATTGAAGCGCTGATCGGTGCAGGCAATGGCCGGGTAAGGCCATATTTCTACCGCACGGCAGCGGGCGCCGAGGCTGATCTAGTGCTCGAATTTGCACCCGGGCGTGTTTGGGCGATCGAGATTAAATTGAGTACAGCGCCAACTGTTGATCGTGGTTTTCATAATGCGGCCGATGATCTGGGGGCCGAACGCCGCATTCTGGTTTACAAGGGTGAGGAGCGCTTCCCGATGCGAGGTGGTATTGAAGCGATGTCTCTTCTGGCGGCGATGGAAGAAATTAGTGCCGCAACAGATCGGAGCTAAAAAAAGGCCGGAACAAGTCCGGCCAAAAGGGCATTGAATAACCAGTGGGGATCAGAGGAAGGGAGCGCCAGCCTCGCGCAGACACAGGCGTGAGGCCCGGCGTTGCAGATTGCGATCCTGCATGTTGCTGGCCAGTTCCTCTGCAGTCAGTTGTCCGTCATCATTGCTGTCGATGCGGCCAAACTGATCATAGGCGCGCTGCTCCAGATGCAAGAAAAACTCTTCCTTGCTGACCGATCCGTCGGCGTTGGTATCCGAGGCCGCAAAGCGATCCTCTTCGAGATCCGGGTTGGCACCATTCTCGGCGATGCAGGCTCGGAATTCAGCGATATCGACGTCGGGGTCCAAGGCTGGGTGGCGAGGTCCGAACTCTGCGCTGCTTAGCAGACCGTCTTCGTCGATATCCCTGTTATCGAATTGCCTTTCATAGTTTTCGGTTTGTTGCGCAGTGAACTCCTCCTGGCTGATGAGGCTGTCCGCGTTGCTGTCCATATTATGGATAAGGCGGCCAGGCGCGTGACGCTGCGGGGTTGGGCGTTCCAGCATGCGGTCACCGCGGTTGGGGGCGGCCCCATCCCTGATCGGACGAGTGCCATCCTGGGCATAAACCTGCAGAGCGATAGTGCTGGTTGCCAGCAGTGTGGAGATAACGAGCAGTTTCCTGATGAACATGAGACTTCCTCTTTCGACGTTGATTGTTGGACGGGGAATCGGGGTTCTCCGTATGGGATTCACCGATTTTTGGTGTCACAGGGGTAATAACGCCTCAGCGACGAATCGGTTGACAGCTGAGATTGCGGATGGCTTTCGCCGATTGAATTTGTCTCGTCCGGCTCGTAGACTCTGCCCCATTCCTTTCTATGTCAGAAAACACACAAAATGTGTGCCTTTAATGCGCTCTTGAGAACAAAGCGTCAGTCGGCCAGCAGGATCAGCAAGTCCGTTCACTTTGGCTTGGACTGACGTGAAATGAAGCGGATTTTTTTAGAAATCAGTAACAGGAATTTCGCTTTACGGAAGACGAGTTGGAGTCGCTGTGCTCAAATGGAGCGTGTCCATCGGCTCGAACGAGCCGCCAAGAATAAACAATAATGTTTTACCACCAGACGAAGGAGGTGCCCTGTGCGAGTTGCAAATAAACTAGTACGGCTGAAGACCCGGTTAGGCGTGAATGTGAAGAGTATGTCTGCACTTGCAAAGTGCGTTTCTGTGGCAGCGTTCCTGTTACCCGCTGCTGCCGGTGCCCAGAGTGCTGTCGAACCCGGCAGTGTAACGTTCCACAAGGATATCGAGCCGATTCTGCAGCGCAGCTGCCAGAACTGCCACCGTGTTGGTGGTGTGGCGCCGATGTCTCTGGTGACTTATGAGGAAGTGGCTCCGTACGCTGGTCTGATCGAGTACAAGACCGGTCTGCGTGATCGTGCAGGCGCCATGCCCCCTTACTACCTTGAGAAAGATGTCGGCATCAAGGACTACAAGGATGACCCCTCGTTGAGCGATGAAGAAGTCGCGGCAATTTCCGCCTGGGCCCGCACGGGTTCACCGGAAGGTGACGTAGCCGATGCGCCTCCCCGCCGTGAATTCCCGACAGGCGGCGAAACCTGGACGGCCGGCGAGCCTGATCTGATCGTGTCAACAACAGACATCACCGTTCTGGGTGGTGCTCCTGACTGGTGGGGTGATGTTCCTCGCGTACTGATCCCACTTACAGAGGATCGATATGTGTCTTCTGTGGAGATCATCGAGGTCAATGACGTGGACAAGAGTGGCGCTACCGGTACGGTAGGTGGTCGCAACATATTCCACCATATGATCTGGAGCACCCAGATGTTGGACGAGAACCTCATAGCCATTGAAGGCGAGCCTGTTGTCAACTGGCCGGTGCATGAGATTGCTCGTAACCCCGATATCTTCGATCCTGATAGCGGCCGTTTGCTGAAGAAAGGCTCTTATTTCGTAACCGACTCAGTGCACCTGCACTCCACTGGCGTGGATACCACAGGCCATCTGCTGCTCGGTTTCCGTTTCCACCCCGTCGGCTATGAGCCCAAGTACAAGCCTGCTTTGGTTGGTCTGGGCAATGGTGTAGATATCAGCATCACTGGCAATGAAGACGGCCAGGAACTGCATGCCTACTCCGTACTGGAGCAACACACCAAGATCGTGACTTTCGAGCCACACCTGCACGCCGCAGGCGAGGGGATGTGTCTGGAAGCGATCTGGGGCTACACCGTGGAGACACTGACCTGCGTGGGCTATGACCACAATTGGGTTCGTGGCTACACCTATGCCGACCACACTGCTCCACTGCTGCCAAAAGGCACTGTACTGCACATCGTTGGCTACATGAACAACACCAAGACCAACCCGAACATGCCTGATCCCAGAAACTGGCAGGGTTCCGGTAATCGTTCCGTAACCAACATGTTCATCGATCTGGGTATGCGAGTATCCCTGAGCGAAGAACAGTTCCTGCAAGAGATGGCTGATCGTCGTGAATTGCTGAATCTCGGCCCGAACGACCACCAGATCGGTTGTCCACTGTGTCTGGCTCCGCTCGTCGCGCCAGTACCTCCAGCAGCAGCCACAGCCGAAGTAGCAACGTCACAAGGGGATTGATAGATGGGCTTGTTTAGATTTGCAAGGCAACGTAATGCAGTCGTTGCCGCCGCGTTCTTCGTGGTATTGACTCTGCTTGCAGGGGCTGCGAATGCTCAGACTTACCGCAAGGGCCAGCACGTTGAGCCCGCGTACGAAGGCTGGCGTCAGCAGGAGGATGGTAGTTACGTCCTCATTTTCGGTTACCACAACGAGAACTGGGAAGAAGAGTTGGATATCCCTGTCGGGACGGAAAATTTCTTCTCTCCAGGGCTCGAAGACCGAGGGCAGCCGACTCACTTCCTGCCGCGCCGCAACCGGTTCACCTTTGAGGTGCCGGTTCCAGCGGATTGGGGTGACAAGGAGCTGGCCTGGACGATTACAGCGAATGGCGTGACCAAAATTGCTTACGGCACACTGGCTCGCGATTACGTGATCGACAACGTGGTGATTGCGTCTGAAACCGGCTCCCTCGGAGCCGGGACAAGTAGCCCTGAATCACGCTCCAACGTACCTCCTGTCGTGACAGTGCAGGGTGATCGCGTCGGTGACGAGATCGTACGCACAGTCCGAGTTGGTGAACCGCTCGTCCTGACCGCCAAGGTCGATGACGACGGTCTGCCGAAGCCTACCGCTTCCCGCGTTCCGCGTACTCCGGAGAGTGAGCTGCGCCGCATTATGCGTCCGCCCACAAGGATTACTGTGGGTAAGGTGAACGGTCTGTTCCTGTCCTGGAACGTGTATCGTGGTGCTGGCAATGTGACGTTCGATCCTCCTCAAGTCAAGCCTTGGGAAGATACCCGTACCGATGCCAACTCTCCCTGGGGTGCGCTGTGGGTTCCACCACCGATTCCAGCAGATGGCATGTACAACACATCTGTCACCTTCGATGAGCCGGGAACTTATGTTCTGTGGGCCAGAGCGGATGATGGCGGTTTGTACCACGATCAGTGGGTAACGATTAACGTCACTCCCTGATTCGGCTGAGTAAAGAATGAGAAAGGGCATGTACCTAGCGGTACGTGCCCTTTTCTTTTGGGGCATGGTTGTCACGACAAGGGAGCGCTATTGATGAGCTGGATTTTGCTGATGACGGTCGTTTTCCTGCGCCCAAATAAAAAGGCGGTGTCATCCGTTAATGACACCGCCTTTTTATTGCGTTAGCAGCTTTTGCGAATCGAGGCCGTCACAGAGGACGGTGCGACGCAATCAGCAGGCTACGACGTTCTCGGCCTGTGGGCCTTTCTGACCTTGAGTCACGGTGAATTTCACCTGCTGACCTTCTGCCAGAGTTTTGAAACCGCTGTCCTGAATGGCGCTGTAGTGAACGAATACGTCCGGGCCATTGGCCTGAGAAATGAAGCCGAAGCCTTTTGATTCGTTAAAAAATTTAACCTGGCCAGTCACTGTGTTTGACATTTTGTAGTCCTGTATTTCTAAAATAATAAAAAGATTTTTTGATTCATCGGTTCATTAACGCGCAGGCGTCAAGGACTGAAAGAATCGGTAGCATAAGAATTCGAATATAAAATATGAGATACAGAACGAGGACTTAACGGCGGGGCATCGATTTGCAGTACATAAATATAGCCGCTATTCAGGCTGACCGCGAGTATACGGGGTAATTACGCCAAGTCAAACTTTTATTTGCAAGCCGCCCGGAAGATCAAAGAAATCTGTATCGGCATCATAGGGGCCGGGGTGTCATGGGTAGGATCGATCGTCAGTTGGGCATGCAGTGGGATCAGCGCAATTTGCGATAGAGCGTGCGCAAGGAGATGCCGAGATGATCGGCAACTGCCTGCTTGTCCTCCTTGAACTCCGTGAGTAAGCGGTGAATGTGTCCGCGCTCAACGGATCTCAGATCCGCCGGCGTGTCGGCTGCGGGTTGTTCACCGTCCAGGCAATCCCGCAGCAGGTCGGCATCGACGAGCGTCGTCGCGCTGAGCAGGACGGCGCGCTCGAGAATGTTGCGCAACTCGCGGATGTTGCCGTGGAAGGGGATGCTCTGCAGCAGGGTCTGAGCATCCGTTGTCAGGGTGTATGGTTGCTGCGGCGCTATTTTGGCCAGCAACGACTGGGCCAGCAAAGGGATATCCTCAACACGTTCACGCAGGGCGGGCAGATGAACGGGGAACACGTTGATGCGGTAGTAGAGATCTTCCCGGAATAATCCCTTCTGGACCATCTCCTTGAGATTTTTGTGAGTGGCGCAGATCAGGCGGAAGTCTGCTCGCAGGGCTTCGACGCTACCGACCGGACGGTACGTGCCGGTCTCGATCAGGCGCAGGAGTTTGACTTGTTGCGACAGAGGAATGTCTCCGATCTCGTCCAGAAAGAGAGTGCCACCATTGGCGGCATCCACCAGGCCCTGTTTGTTGAAAGTCGCTCCGGTAAATGCGCCCTTGGTGTGTCCGAAGAGTTCGCTCTCGAAGAGCGTCTCCGTCAGCCCCGCACATTCGACAGTCACGAAGGGCATGTCCTTGCGC
>JAUSMU010000084.1 GCA_030645995.1 Gammaproteobacteria bacterium
AGGAATCAAGACAAAGAAGACGCTCATTATGATCAACTCAAGTTAGGTATGTGAGTCAGCGCCTTCAGGCGCTTCATATTTTTGCCCCTTTGAGGGGCTAACAAAGATAAACCCCCGGCTTTGCCGGGGGTAACTTAATTATCGTTCCTGGTAGGGATCATCGTATCCCAGTTCCGTGACGATTGCCGTTTCCAGCCGCTCCATTGCTACCGCATCGGCTTCGTCTTCGTGATTCCAGCCCTGCAGGTGCAAGACTCCGTGCGCCGTGAGATGGGCATAATGCGCCGTCAGATTCTTGTGCTGCTGCCTTGCTTCCTTCTCCACCACCGGTGCACATAGCACAATATCACCAGACAGCGGCTGAGCATCACCGTAGACGAAGGTCAGCACATTGGTAGCGTAATCCTTGCCGCGGAAATTCCGGTTGAGGCTGCGGGCCTCAGCCTCATCCACGATACGCAGCACGATTTCCGCATCCCGTGTCAGCGCCGCTTTGACCCATTTGCAAAATTGTGGCCGGGTGGGAACTTCTCCGACATAAGTTGCGGCACCGGTTGCATATTGCACTATCAATTTCAGCTTTGCTTTGGTACGGACGAATTCTTCGGCAAATTCAGAAGCCTTGCCCCTATTTCTCATATTTTTCGTAGGCGTTGACGATTCTTTGCACCAGAGGGTGCCGCACCACATCCTCAACCTCGAAATGAGTGAAGGCAATACCGCGCACTTTTTCCAGCACCAGTTTGGCCTCCACCAGACCGCTTTTCTGGTGCTTGGCCAGATCGATCTGGGTCACGTCGCCTGTCACCACCGCTTTGGAGCCAAACCCGATCCGGGTCAGGAACATTTTCATTTGCTCCGGCGTGGTGTTCTGTGCCTCATCAAGAATGATGAACGACTGGTTCAACGTGCGTCCACGCATGAAAGCCAGCGGCGCAATTTCAATTGCGCTGCGCTCGAATTGCCTGCTGGTCTTGTCGAACCCCATCAGGTCATAGAGCGCATCGTAGAGAGGGCGCAAATAAGGGTCCACTTTCTGCGCCATGTCGCCAGGGAGAAAACCCAGCCGCTCACCGGCTTCCACTGCCGGCCGCACCAGCACAATGCGCGCCACTGTGTCCCGTTCCAGTGCATCTACTGCGCTGGCTACAGCAAGATAGGTTTTGCCGGTACCCGCCGGACCGATGGCAAAAGTGATGTCGTGCTGCTGAATTTGCTGCAGGTACTGCACCTGACGAGGGGTCCGGCCGTGCAAATCACTGCGGCGGGTACTCAGCACTGGCACTGCCGCGTTCTTCACTGCGGCATCAATCGCGGCATGTTTTGGCGAGCGCTGCAGATTCATCACCTCGATCAGACCCAATTGCACCTGCTCGATGCTCAGGTGATGCTGTGCCTGATCATAGAAATTGCGCAGGACTTCCGTTGCGAGCTTGGTCTGGGCAGATCTGCCACGTAGATTGAAATGTTCCCCGCGCCGTGCGATGGTGACATCCAGCGTAGTTTCGATCTGCTTGAGGTTTTCGTCCAGCGCCCCACACAGGTTGGCAAGACGCTGGTTATCGGTTGGTGAAAAATAAATTTCGACGGGCTGGGGTTTCAAAGGTACGTTAAAATGGTTATGTAATTTCAATTTTCGCAGCGACGGGCGTACTTTGCAAGCGATTCCTCAACGGTCATTCTGCACTATCTCGCCACGCAGTGAATGTGACAGGGCAGTGGTAATTTTTACATTTGTGAAATGGCTGGCGCAGTCGGGGTGACCGGCAAAATTCACCATACGGTTGTTGTCGGTGCGCCCGCAAAATTCACTGGGATTTCTTTTGGACGGACCTTCCACCAGGACGCGCTGCGTCGTGCCAACCATGCTCTGGCTGATGGCATGCGTCTGCTGTGCAATTTTTGCCTGCAGGCGGTGCAGTCGCTCCAGTTTGATTTCGTGGGGGGTGCTGTCGGGTAATTCAGCGGCGGGTGTGCCAGGACGCGGGCTGTAAATGAAACTGAAGGAGTCATCAAAATTTACTTCTCCGATCAGTTTCATTGTGGCCTCGAAATCGGCTTCAGTCTCGCCGGGGAAGCCGATGATGAAATCAGACGTGAGTGAAATATCGGGGCGCACGGCATGCAGTTTACGGATGATGGATTTATATTCCAGCGCGGTGTAGCCACGCTTCATCGCTGCCAGTATCCGATCAGAGCCGGATTGCACCGGTAAATGCAAGTGACTGACCAATTTGGGTAATGTCGCATAAGTCTCGATCAGGCGCGCGGTGACTTCCCTGGGATGCGAAGTGGTGTAGCGGATGCGTTCAATGCCGGGAATTTCGTTGATGCATTCAAGCAACAGCGCCAGATCTGCAGTGTCGCTATCGTCCTCATCGCCCATAATGCCGCGATAGGCATTGACGTTCTGTCCCAGTAGCGTCACTTCCTTGATACCCTGCTGCACCAGTCTTGTAATTTCCGCCAATACATCGTTCAGCGGGCGCGAAACCTCCTCGCCACGTGTGTACGGCACCACGCAAAAGCTGCAATATTTACTGCAACCTTCCATGATGGAAATGAAAGTGCTCACATTTCCCGTGCGATCTTCGGTGCGCACCAGCGTTTGTGGCAGATAGTCAAATTTTTCAATTTCGGGAAAGGAAATATCAACCTGCGGCCGGCCGGTAGCCTGGCGCGCCGTGATCAGTTGTGGCAACCGATGCAGGGTTTGCGGCCCGAACACGATATCCACATAGGGTGCGCGTTTTACGATCGCTGCGCCTTCCTGGCTGGCAACGCAACCCCCCACGCCTATGAGCAGATTGGGATTGGATTTTTTCAGATGCCTGATGCGCCCCAGATCATGAAATACTTTTTCCTGGGCTTTCTCGCGCACCGAGCAGGTATTGAACAGAATCACATCGGCCACGTCGGGATTGTCGGTCTGCTCCATGCCATGTGCGGCATGCAGTACCTGCACCATTTTGTCCGAGTCGTACTCGTTCATCTGGCAACCAAAGGTTTTGATAAAGACTTTTTTGGCCATGTGGACCACTCCAGGAAATGCTATAAATTGAGTAGCTGACTAGGCTGTCAGTACGAGGGCTGCAGCCCAGTTTGCTTAAAGGCGTGATGGCCGCTGGCGCGGCCCGGGACTATTGCTGCGGGGAGGCTGTAGCGGTGCCAGTGCCGTCGGGGGTGGCGGGCACATAGCTCTCCGACCCGTAGTTGCCTTGCGCCGGCGCGCCAGGCATTTTTTGCCGCGCCTCGGTGGCGTTGAGCAACCAGACTTCATGCACCATGCCCTGGGCATCGCGAACATAGTTCACGACCAGGCTCTGGCCGACCAACGAACTGGACATCACCAACGTATTGTTCACACCCCGGATGCGCGCGCCGGGCGACAGGCGGGCCATCTGCCCGTTCAGCAGCAGCTCGGGAGGCTGGGTGACCTGCAGGGTACCGCGCAGGGCGTTGGCCGGGAAGGGGCGCACGCTGTCCTGCGCGTGGGCCGAGAGTCCCAGGCCCAGCAGGGCGGTGGCCAGAGTGATTCGCCAGACGGCGGTACGGGGAGCGGGAGCTTGGGTGCAGCGGTTCATGGTGTGTATCCAGAGGCTGATTGAAAAAAAGACCATTGGCCACTTGGATCAACGGTCTTTTCGGATTTGGTGGTGATAGGTGGATTTGAACCACCGACATCAGCATTATGAATGCTGCGCTCTAACCAACTGAGCTATATCACCTTTCGACCGATATTATAGCCAGTTAAAACGCCTGTTTTAGCGATTTTTGAACGCCGCCTTGCGCTTGTTTAAAAACGCGTCCATGCCTTCTTTCTGGTCTTGCGTTGCAAACAGCGAGTGAAACAAGCGGCGCTCGAACATCACGCCGTCGCTGAGCCCACTCTCAAAGGCCCGGTTGACGGCTTCCTTGGCGGCCATCACGCTGGGCTCGCCGAAGCTGCAGATCGTCAAGGCCGCGCCCAAGGCTTCGTCCATCAACTGCGCCAGCGGCACGACGCGGCTGACCAGCCCGGCGCGCTCGGCCTCCACGGCGTCCATCATGCGGCCGGTCAGGGCCATGTCCATGGCCTTGGCCTTGCCCACGGCGCGGGGCAGGCGCTGCGTGCCGCCGGCGCCGGGGATGATGCCGAGCTTGATTTCAGGCTGGCCAAATTTCGCGTTGTCGGCGGCGATGATGTAGTCGCACATCATGGCCAGCTCGCAGCCGCCGCCCCGCGCAAAGCCGCTGACCGCGGCAATCACCGGCTTGCGGATGCTGCGGATCTGCTCCCAGTTGCGGGTGATGAAGTCGTGCTTGTAGACATCGGCAAAGTCGAATTTCGCCATCGCGGCGATGTCGGCACCGGCGGCAAAGGCTTTTTCGCTGCCTGTCAAGATGATGCAGCCCACGCGGTCGTCGGCTTCAAACGCCTGCAGCGCGTGGCCCAGTTCATCCATCAGCTGGTCGTTGAGCGCATTGAGCTGCTTGGGACGGTTCAGCGTCACGATGCCGACCTGGCGCGAATCCGGGCCTTCGGTGCGGGTTTCAATCATTTCATAAGGCATGGAAAATCCTTTGTCAGGAGGTTGGGGAGCAGGTTCAGAGTCAATGTTGGGGCGCCAGCCATTGGTCCAGCAGCGCTGCATCATGCACCGCCAGACGCCAGGTGGTCAGCAGCGGCGGCATCGTCAGCGTCAGCCGCAGCAGGCGTTTGTCGCGCGACACCAGCGCGGTTATTTTCTTGGCGGCGCCGGCGTACAGCGTCAGGTCGTCGAGCCGGCTCATGCGCCAGCCGCCGCTGCGTTTGGCCTCGGCTTGGGTGGCAGGCTCCAGTCCCAACCATTCATCGCCAGCCGCAAAGCCGGCGTGCTCAGCCGCGCCGCCACGCAGCACTGCTTTAATGTGTACGCCCTGGCCTTCGCTGACGCGCAGGCCCAGCCGGTGCGCCAACTGTGCCGGGTCTTCCAGCACGGCCACGCCGTGCTTGAGCAGCAGTGCTTTCACCGGCAACTCG
>JAUSMU010000091.1 GCA_030645995.1 Gammaproteobacteria bacterium
TTGTTGATCAGCATCGGCATCTCTTGAGTCACGACAGCAACGTCGGTGATTGACTGCTGAATCGTGGCGATATTTTGCTCTTGAATAGAGATCTGCTTGCGCAAACCGGCGTTCAGCACCAGCATTGCTTCAAGGTTATCGTTCTCAAGCTTGAACTCTTCGAACAGAGTGCTTGCTGAGTTCGACAGCTTGGTGACGTTTTCCTGAGATTGAGCTGCAGCCTGGTTTTGCTGATCTATGATATTCAAGGCTTGATCTATGATGCTTGTATCAACCTCAGCTGCTTGTGATGCGCCAGCTACAATCAACGAAGCGAAAGGAGCTAGAACCTTGTAATATAATCGACGGTTATTCATGTGCCATCCTATTATGGTATTGATCTATCTAAGCCTGCTTAGATGTCTGCGAACTTCTGCAAACTGCAAACCCGACAACTTGTGTTTTAGTGAAACAAATCCTGTTTTTTTTTCAGCTCAGGTCCCCCGACAATCTGTTTCCAAACCTGCCCGCAGTTTCCCAGCTATGCAAACTCTTCGCCTTGTGGTTACCAATCTTCCCAAAAAAAACAAATGTGGGTTTTCCAGTAACTATTGTCGAAAAAGTTGTCATTTTTAACGCAAAATTCGGCTTTCCGTGCCGAATTCTGAAGTAAGCCTATCACAGTACGTCCGTTTTTTAGAACCTTTTAACGCATAAAATTTAACGAGAAAAGCCTCCGATTCGACTGGCCGAGATCATCCCAAGAACTACCAGCCGGTGATTTCCTTGATGCCATTTCCGATATCGGCAAGGCTGCGGACGGTCTTCACTCCCGCATCTTGCAAGGCTGCAAATTTTTCAGCAGCAGTCCCCTTCCCTCCAGAAATAATTGCTCCCGCATGTCCCATACGTTTGCCGGCAGGAGCAGTGACTCCCGCAATGTAGGAGACAACAGGCTTGCGTACATTAGCTTTAATATAGGCAGCAGCTTCTTCTTCGGCTGTACCGCCAATCTCACCGATCATGACGATAGCTTCGGTTTGGTCGTCCTTTTCAAACAACGCCAGAATGTCGATGAAGTTTGAGCCCGGGATAGGGTCGCCCCCTATACCAACACAAGAGGACTGGCCAAAGCCAAAATCGGTGGTTTGTTTCACAGCTTCATATGTCAAAGTGCCTGAGCGTGAAACGATCCCTACTCTGCCCTGTTTGTGGATGTTGCCTGGCATGATGCCGATCTTGGATTCACCGGGGGTGATAACGCCTGGACAGTTCGGTCCTATAAGGCGTACACCCAACTCGTCGCACTTCACCTTCACATCAAGCATGTCCAATGTTGGAATACCTTCTGTGATGCAGACAATAAGCTTGATGCCTGCAAAAGCGGCCTCAAGGATGGAATCTTTGCAGAACGGAGCGGGAACGTAGATGACGGATGCTTCTGCACCTGTATCACGGATCGCATCCTTTACCGTATTGAACACGGGTAGACCAAGATGTATCTGGCCACCCTTTCCAGGGGTCACGCCGCCAACCATTCTTGTCCCATATTGAATGGCCTGCTCTGAGTGAAATGTGCCTTGAGACCCCGTGAATCCCTGGCAAATAACTCGAGTGTTCTTACTCAGCAATATACTCATTTCGCGCCCCTTGCAGCTGCGACTACTTTTTCTGCCGCATCCGTCAGGCTGCTTGCAGCGATAATGTTCAATCCGCTGTCGCCCAGAACTTTGCGACCCAATTCCGCGTTGTTACCTTCCAGTCTAACGACTACTGGCACTGTTACGCCCACTTCGGCGACGGCACCGATGATCCCCTCTGCGATCATGTCGCAACGCACGATGCCACCAAAGATATTAATAAGCACAGCTTGTACATTGCTGTCAGAGAGAATGATCTTGAATGCCTCTGTAACTCGTTCCTTGGTTGCACCCCCACCAACATCCAGGAAATTGGCAGGCCTGCCACCGTGCAACTGCACGATATCCATGGTGCCCATCGCAAGTCCGGCGCCGTTCACCATGCAGCCGATATTGCCGTCCAATGCAACGTAATTGAGTTCCCACTTTGCAGCACGCGCTTCGCGTTCATCATCCTGGCTTGGGTCATGCATCGCGCGCAACTTTGGTTGCCGGTACATGGCATTGCCGTCGATATTGATTTTGCCGTCCAAGCAATGCAGATTGCCTTCGCTGGTGATGACCAAAGGATTGATTTCGAGCAATGCCAGATCCAGGTCCGCAAATAGCTTGGCCAATCCCAGGAATAAATTGGTAAATTGTTTGACTTGCCGATCATTCAAACCAAGTTGGAATGCCAGCTCGCGAGCTTGGAACGGCTGCGCGCCGCACAGCGGATCGATTGTGGCTTTGAGAATTTTCTCTGGCGTTTCTTCTGCGACTTTCTCAATCTCGACGCCACCTTCGGTAGATGCCATGAAAACTATGCGACGGGAAGAGCGATCGATAACGGCGCCGAGATACAATTCCTGGGCTATATCTGTGCAGGTTTCCACCAGAATTTTACTGACAGGCTGTCCGTTGGCATCTGTCTGATACGTCACCAGATTCTTGCCGAGCCACTTTTCAGCGAATGCCCGGATTTCCTCTTTGCTTGAAACCAGTTTAACGCCGCCGGCTTTGCCTCGGCCGCCAGCATGTACCTGCGCCTTCACTACCCATTTGTCGCCACCCAGCTTGTCTGCTGCGGCTGCAGCATCCTCTGGGGTATCCACGGCGTAGCCTGTCGAGACTGGCAATCCGTATTCAGCAAACAACTGCTTTGCCTGATATTCGTGTAAATTCATACTGCATCCTCGTGCATCTTAAATAAGTAGCTTGATTGAAGCGGTTGATTGCTCAGCGTTTGCGCTTGTTGGCCATGTGCACAGCATGACCATTGGCCGCCAGTGCTGCTTCATGTAAGGCCTCAGACAATGCTGGATGTGCAAACATGGTCAGCCCTATGTCTTCAGCACTGGCACTGAATTCCATGGCAATGACAATTTGCTGCACCAGATCTGCAGCGCTTGGCCCAATGATGTGGCATCCCAGAATTCGATCAGTCTTGGCGTCGGCTAAAAGCTTGACCATGCCTTCAGTCTCATTCGCAGCCATTGCACGGCCGTTAATGCTGAACGGGAATGTTCCCACGTTATATTCACGCCCCTCCTCCTGCAATTGCTGTTCGGTCTTACCGACCCAAGCGATTTCCGGATGTGTGTAAATTACAAAAGGGACAAGAGCATAGTTGACCTGGGTTTTCTTGCCAGCAATGCGTTCGGCAACCATTACCCCCTCTTCCATACCCTTGTGTGCGAGCATCGGGCCGCGCACGACGTCACCGGCGGCATACACACCAGGTACGGAAGTGGCGCAGCTGTCGTCAACTATCACAAAACCACGCTTGTCCAGCTGCACGCCGCTCTTTTCATCGATCAGATTTTCAGTCAAAGGACGGCGACCTACGGCGACGATGAGTTTATCGAACACTGCTTCCTGTGGCCCGTTCTGATCTGTATATGCGACCGTCACAGTCTTGGCTTTACCTTTGTTGATGGTAGTGCCCGTGACTTTTGCGCCGAGTTTGATGTTCAATCCCTGCTTGGTCAGGATTTTCTGCGCTTCTTTGGCAATTTGTGTGTCGACGGCTGGAAGGAACGCGTCCATGGCTTCGATCACAGTAACTTCAGCGCCAAGACGTGACCAGACACTGCCCAGTTCCAGTCCAATAACACCCGCACCAATTACGCCAAGACGCTTAGGGACAGTTTTAAATTCAAGTGCGCCGGTTGAATCAACGATCGTTTCGTTGTCGATGGGGGCTGGAGGGATATTGATTGGTACAGATCCTGCGGCAATTATGACGTTATCCGCCGCGATTTCTTCTGTGGAGCCGTCGTGCTTGGTCACCAGCACTTTCTTGTCGCCTAACAGACGGCCCGTACCTGCAATCCCTTCAACCTTGTTGGCGGTGAACAGGGATTTAACGCCTTGCGTGAGTTGGCCAACAATTTTGGCTTTTCGGGCGATCATGGCTTCGACATCGATGCTGACATTGTCAGCTTTGATACCATGCAATTGAAAACCCTTCTGGGCTTCCACGAATTTGTGCGAACTATCCAGTAGTGCTTTGGAAGGGATGCAGCCAACGTTAAGGCATGTGCCGCCATAAACGGGGTTTTTCTTCTCGTCGTGCCATTTTTCCACACAGGCAGTTTTGAATCCAAGCTGTGCGCAGCGGATAGCGGCGACATACCCAGCAGGGCCGGCTCCGATTACAACGACGTCATATTTGCTAGTCATAGAGATACTCGTGGTCTTTTCAACAAATGAATTAGATTTCCAGCAATATTCTCGCTGGGTCTTCCAGAAGGTCTTTGATCGTTACCAGAAACTGTACCGCTTCCTTGCCATCGATCATGCGGTGGTCATACGAGAGAGCGAGGTACATCATGGGGCGTATCTTGACTTCACCATCGATCGCTACTGGTCGCTCTTGAATTTTGTGCATTCCGAGGATCGCTGTTTGCGGGGGATTCAGAATAGGTGTGGAGAGCAAAGATCCAAATACGCCACCATTGGAGATCGTGAATGTCCCACCGCTCATCTCCTC
>JAUSMU010000092.1 GCA_030645995.1 Gammaproteobacteria bacterium
TGGCAATGGGAGCCCGTGAACTCTTTCGTGATCTCAATCTGACTATCGAAGCCGGGCAGTGCCTGGGAGTGCTGGGCCAGAATGGCACCGGCAAGACATCGCTGCTGCACACACTCATCAATCTGCGCCCGACCGACAGCGGCGACATCATGATCCTCGGCCGTGAGCTGAACGCATGGTCCAGAAGAGAATTGGCCACCCGCCTCGGCATTCTATTCCAGAGCGACAACGACGATATGCCAGCGACGGTGATGGAGACTGCCCTGCTCGGCCGTCATCCCCATCTGGCACGCTGGCGCTGGGAAGACGCCGACGATATTGCCGAAGCCCGCGCCGCGCTCACTGCGATGAATCTCGAAGCATTGATGGAACGCGACATCACGACGCTGTCCGGTGGTGAACGTCAGCGCGTGGCGATCGCCACATTGCTGGCGCAGCGTCCGCAACTCTATCTGCTCGACGAGCCGGGCAATCACCTGGACATCGCTTTCCAGATCAGATCGCTGGACGTGATCCGCCAGCGCGTGGTCACAGAGGGCCTCGGCTTGTGCATGGCCACCCACGACATCAATCTGGCTGCACGCTTCTGCGACCAGATTCTATTGCTGACCGGGAACGGTGAATTTCTGCTGGGAGCCACTCACGACATACTGACGCCGGAAAATCTGTCACGCGCTTATGGCTGCGCGATCAGACAGGTCGCTTATGAGGGGGGAAGTGTGTTCTTTCCGGGGTGAGGCCAGGGTTTCGAACGGCGCGTTGGCCAACATGGCAACAATCCGCCGATGAGCTATCTTTAATCTGCAATGCGGCTCATTTTTGAGCAAGCGGCGACTGGCGAAGCACCCATGTTGATTTGGCAAAATATAGCACTAAGTGGCATACTAATGGGCATCTTAAGGAGCATGGGATGCGGATTTTCAAGAACAGGACGTTCTGCAGGTGGGCTGCTGCGCACGATATCGAAGACACATTTCTGCGCTCAGCAGTAGATGAAATGGAAAGAGGATTGGTTGACGCCAATCTTGGCGGTCATGTATTCAAGAAGCGACTGGCACTGAGAGCACACGGGAAAAGTCGTGGAGCTCGTACACTGCTGGTCTACCATTTGAACGAAAGAACTTTTTTTGTGTACGGCTTCACCAAGAGCGCAAGAGACAACGTAGGCGATGACGAGTTGATCGCATTGAAGCGTCTCGCGAAAGAGTTACTTGCATACAGTGACCAAACTCTGAACGATCTGGTACTGGCAGAGGCACTGATTGAGGTTATACCCAATGAGTAAATCAATACTGACAACAGTTCACGAAACCGCACAGGATTTACACGCAACCGGCGTCATGAATGACGCCACCATGCGAGAGTTCGATGTCATGTGTCTGCCGCCTGTCAAGAAGTACACTCCAGAGCAGATCAAGGAGTTGCGCACCCTCAACAAAGCCAGCCAAGGCGTGTTTGCGGCCTACTTGAACACCAGCAAATCGACAATTCAGAAGTGGGAGCAAGGCCAGAAAAAACCGAATGGCCCCTCACTGAAGCTACTCAATCTAGTAGCGGCGAAAGGGCTGGATGTGCTGGCCTGAAATTTACCCTGCTTAGGAACAATCCTGACTAAAAGCTTTACAACAGCAACAGCCTGATATCACCGAGCACCTTCGCGAGGTAGGTGGCGAACAAGCCGCCATCCATTCCGTTCACGGCACGGTGGTCGTAGGACAACGTGATCGGCAACATCTGTCTCGGCACCAGTTGTCCATTCATGTACACCGGTTTGACCTGGGTCTTGGACACGCCGAGAATCGCGACTTCCGGCGCATTCACGATGGGAATGAAACCAGTACCGCCAAGTGCGCCGAGACTGGAGATCGTGAAGCAGGCGCCCTGCATGTCGTCCTTGGTCAGACGGCGCTGCTTGGCCTTGTCGCTCATCACTGCCAATTCAGCCGCCAGTTCCCAGAGCGACTTCTTGTCGACATTGCGAATCACCGGCACCACCAGCCCGGCCTCTGTTGCGACCGCGACACCGATGTTGATGTACTGCTTCTGAATCAAATACTCGCCAGAAGAGTGCAGAGAAACGTTGAACTGTTTGTACTCCTGCAGCGCCTTGGCACACGCCTTCAACAGGAATGGCAGGAAAGTCAGCTTGACGCCCTTTTTGTCCGCCTCAGCCTTGAGGTCATTACGGAAAATTTCCAGCTCGGTGATGTCGGCCTCGTTGAATTGAGCCACCTGCGGAACGGTCGACCAGTTGCGCTGCATATTCACAGCAGTCACCTTGTGCAGCTTGCTCATCGGCACTTGTGTGATCGGTCCGAACTGGCTGAAATCGATGTCCGGCACTGCAGACACGTTAGTGGCGACACCAAGCGATGCAACCGGGGCCTGCAGACGGGTCTTCACGAAGCTGTGCAGGTCTTCCTTCTGGATACGTCCCTTGGCGCCGGTGCCAGTGACTAGCGCCAGTTCGACACCCAGCTCACGCGCCAGCTTGCGCACAGCGGGACCTGCGTAGACGTCGGCTTTCTCGCCAGCCGCCGGGGCTGCTGAAGGAGCGGCAGCAGGTGCTGGAGGCACCACGGTCTTCTGTGCTGCAGGCGCTGCAGCGGGAGCTGCTTGCACTGCTGGCGCTGCAGCAGGAGCCAGTGCGGCTGCAGCACTACCGGCAACCTCCAGTTCCAGAATCGCAGAACCCATGGAGACCTTATCGCCAACCTTGATCTTCAGTGCCTTGACCACGCCACCTTTCGGTGTCGGCACTTCCATCGCCGCCTTGTCAGACTCCAGCGTTATCAGCGCGTCTTCGGCTTTGACGGTGTCACCCACCTTGACGTGAATCTCGATCACTTCGACATCGCTGTCGCCGCCCAGATCGGGGACGGAAATTGTCTCCACGCCGCCAGCCACCGGGGCACTCGCCTGTGGCGCTGCAGGAGCGGGCGCAGCTGCCGGTGCAGGAGCCGCCTCAGGCGCTGCTACTGGAGCTGGAGCAGCCTGCGGCGCTTCCGCTGCTGCTGCACTACCCTCCACTTCCAGCATCAGAATCTCGTCACCTTCGGAGACCTGGTCACCCAGCTTGATGCTCACACTCTTGACGACACCGCTCTTCGGTGACGGGATCTCCATCGCTGCCTTGTCGCTTTCCAGCACCATGATGGAATCGTTTTCCTTGATGGTCTGGCCTGGCTTCACCAGCAGTTCGATGACCTCGACGTCCTTCGAATCACCGAGATTCGGTACTTTTATGCTTTCAACTGCCACTGATCATTGCTCCTGAATTTTTTCTGTCTCGTTTATACGGTCAACGGATCAACTTTATCCTGATTGATGCCCATTGCCTTCATGGCTTTGGCGATCGTTTCGGCAGTCACGATTCCGCGTGTCTTCAGTTCAGTCAGCGCTGCCAGCACCACGAAGTGGCGATTCACCTCGAAGAAGTGGCGCAGATTTTCGCGGGTATCACTGCGGCCAAAGCCATCAGTGCCCAGCACACGGTAGGTGTCCGGCACAAACTCGCGAATCTGGTCGGCATGCACCTTCATGTAGTCAGTGGAAGCGATCACCGGGCCACCCGCACCGGACAGGCACTTGGTGACATAGCTCACTTTCTCTTTCTTGGTGGGGTGCATCATGTTCCAGCGCGAAGTGGCCAGACCATCCCTGCGCAGTTCGTTGAAACTGGTCACGCTCCAGACATCCACCGCGACCTTGTAATCGTCACGCAGAATCTGTGCCGCCGCTCTGACCTCGCGCAGAATGGTACCGCTTCCGAGCAACCGGATACGCTGGTCAGTCATCGCTTTACCCTGCACTTTATACTCTTTGGCGCCGCCATCTTCCAGCAGATACATGCCCTTGATGATGCCCGCTTCCGCACCTGCCGGCATGTCCGGATGGGTGTAGTTCTCGTTCATCGTGGTGATGTAGTAGTAAACGGACTCCTTCTCCTGATACATCCTGCGCAAACCGTCCTGGATAATCACGGACAGCTCGTAAGAGTACGTCGGATCATAGGTCACGCAATTGGGAATGGTAGATGCCAGCAGGTGGCTGTGGCCATCCTGGTGCTGCAGGCCTTCGCCATTGAGCGTGGTTCTGCCGGCAGTCGCGCCGATCAGGAAGCCGCGAGCCTGGGAATCGCCCGCCGCCCAAGCCAGATCGCCGATGCGCTGGAACCCGAACATGGAGTAGTAGATATAGAAAGGGATCAACGGGTAATCATTGACGCTGTAGGACGTCGCGGCCGCGAGCCAGGCCGAGAACGCACCTGCCTCACTGATACCCTCCTCCAACATTTGTCCCTTGGTGTCTTCGCGGTAGTACATCACCTGATTGGAATCCATCGGCTCATAGAGCTGGCCCATGGAGGAGTAGATACCCACCTGACGGAACATGCCTTCCATACCAAAGGTACGCGCCTCATCGGGAACGATCGGCACAATACGCTGACCAATTTCCTTGTCCTTGCACAGCGACGAAATGATGCGCACGAACGCCATCGTCGTGGATATTTCGCGATCTTTGGTACCCTGCATCTGCGCAGCGAACGTGCTCAGATCAGGAATCTGCAGCGTCTGCGCCTCGACACGACGCTTGGGCACGGGGCCGCCGAGCGCTTCGCGACGCTTGCGCATGTAGCGCATTTCCAGACTGTCTTCGGCCGGTCGGTAGTAAGGCACCGACTCAAGCTGGTCATCCGGGATTGGAATATTGAAACGGTCGCGGAAGCTCTTAAGGCCTTCAATATCGAGTTTCTTGACCGAATGGGTCACATTCTGCGCTTCTGCCGCAGCACCGAAGGCGTATCCCTTCACTGTCTTCGCCAGAATCACGGTAGGCTTGCCATTGGACTTCACTGCCTGCGCATAGGCCGCGTAGACCTTGAACGGGTCGTGTCCACCACGGTTCAGGTTCATGATGTCGTCGTCGGTCAGATGCTCGACCATCTTCAGCAGCTCCGGACTCTTGCCGAAGAAATGCTCACGGGTGTAGGCGCCGCCGCGGCCCCAGTAGTTGATGTATTCGCCATCCACCACTTCATCCATGCGCTGTTGCAGCAGGCCGTCCTTGTCGGCAGCCAGCAGAGCATCCCAGTGACGCCCCCAAACGACTTTGATGACATTCCAGCCTGCACCACGGAAGCTGCCTTCCAGCTCGTTGATGATCTTGCCGTTGCCACGCACAGGACCATCCAGACGCTGCAGGTTGCAGTTGATCACGAAGATCAGGTTGTCGAGCTTCTCGCGCCCGGCCTTGCCGATGGCACCCAGTGATTCCGGCTCGTCAGTCTCGCCGTCACCCAGGAACGCCCACACCTTGCGGTCGCTGTTGTCCATCAATCCACGGCTGGTCAAATACTTCATGACGTGCGCCTGATAGATCGCTGCGATGGGACCAAGACCCATGGACACAGTAGGGAACTGCCAGTAGTCCGGCATCAGCCAGGGGTGCGGGTAGGAGGACAGACCATTGCCGTTGACCTCCTGACGAAAATTATCGAGTTGCTCGGCACTCAGGCGTCCTTCCACGAAGGAGCGTGAGTAGATACCAGGAGACGAATGGCCTTGGAAGTAGATCAGGTCGCCACCATGGCCTTCGCTGGCGCCACGGAAAAAGTAGTTGAAACCAACGTCATACAGCGTCGCGGCGGACGAGAAAGTGGAGATGTGGCCGCCAAGATCAGCCCCCGGCTTCTTGCCGGCGCGCATCACCATGGCCAGCGCGTTCCAACGGATAATGCCGCGGATCTGGCGCTCCATGAACATGTCGCCCGGCATCTTCTCTTCTTCGCGCGTCGGAATGGTGTTGCGATACGGGGTTGTGACTGTTGAGTACGGCAGCGACTGTGTGCGCGTGGCTTCCTCGGACAACCGACCCAGCAGGAAATGGGCACGTTCCGCACCTTCTTCGTCGATGACTGAGCCCAGAGCATCAAGCCATTCTCTGGTTTCAGCGGGGTTGATATCTTCTTTGTGATGGCTCATAGACTAAGACTCTCGATTTATTCTTTGCCCAACAGGGCTTTGGGTATTCAAAACGGCCGCCATGGGCAATACCGCTTTTGTAAATAATTTACATTGTGACCGGATTTTACCTGACTTCAAAGCCGGTTTTCAATGTCGGAAATTGACCTTATGTAGTTAAACTACAAAACA
>JAUSMU010000102.1 GCA_030645995.1 Gammaproteobacteria bacterium
CGGTGACCGCGCTGTTCCAACCCATAGTCGACTTCAACAAGCAGTCGATCTTAGGCTATGAGTCGCTCATTCGCGGACCTTCCGACAGCCCCTTGCATAATCCAATGATGCTCTTCGACGTTGCCAGGCGCGAAGGTCGGCTTACCGACCTCGACCTACTCTGCCGTCGAACCGGCATCAAAGGATTCAAGGAAAAGCGTCTTTCTGGGAAGCTTTTCTTGAATACCACACCGCAGGGTCTGTTCGAACCCGGCTACAAAACCGGACTTACGCTGGAGTTCCTGCAGGAAATTGGTCTGCGCCCTGAACACGTTGTAATAGAACTCACCGAACAGTATCCGATGAACGATCTGAGGATCATGGGAAAAGCGCTGAGTCACTATCGCGAGATGGGATTCGAGATCGCCATAGATGACCTCGGGGCGGGTTATTCGGGGCTACGTCGCTGGTCCGAGCTACGTCCGGAATACGTGAAGATAGACAGACACTTTATTCAGAACATTCATAGCGATTCCGTAAAGCAATCATTTGTACGCTCCATCGTCGATATCGCCAAAGAACTGAATTGCAAGGTAATCGCCGAAGGAATAGAAGGCAGGGAGGAAAGTCAGATACTCATGGAAATGGGCATTATTTACGGTCAGGGCTATTTCTTCGCGAGGCCTGAGGCGTCTCCTCCTTATACGTTACCAGAAGCCCTCTTTCGATACTCCGACAGAAAAATCATCAGGCATCAATTTCAACAAAATCGCGAAGGAATAGCAGACCTTCTCGTTACGGCGCCTTATCTCAACCCCTATCACGCACTCGAGGACGCCTATCAACTCTTTGTCAAAGATGAAACCATAACAGCCATTGCTATCGTAGACAGTCAGTTAAGCCCCGTCGGGCTTATTCGAAGGAGTAAACTCTTCTCCACATTCTCGACGCAATTTGGTAGATCCTTGCACGGTACGAAATCTGTACAAACGTTCATGGACAGTAGCATCGTTGTCGTCGAGAAAGACTGGAATATTGAGCAAGTCAGCAACCTGGTCACTGACAATATGAAGTTTCAGATCGAAGCTGACTTCATCATTGTCGAACGAGGAAAGTACACCGGTGTCGGCAAAGTACTCGGTCTGTTGAAGAAAATTACCGAATTGCAGATTCGCAATGCCCGCTATGCAAATCCTCTGACATTGCTTCCAGGCAACGTTCCAATATATGAGTGTCTTGACCAACTCATCAGTGAGCAGAAGAATTTTTCGGTCGCCTATTGTGACATCGACAATTTCAAACCCTACAACGACGTATATGGCTATGGGGAAGGTGACAAGGTCATCAAGTTAATTGCTGACATATTGCGTAACGAAGCGGATGCTGGAGAGGATTTTGTCGGCCATGTTGGCGGTGACGATTTCATTATCATATTTTCCAGCGCGGACTGGACTGAGCGCTGCAACAGAATTCTCAATTCATTCAGCACACAGATGCACGACGTTTACACAGACGAAGACCAAAGTCGCGGTGGTATATTCTCGATTTCACGTGAAGGTGATGAGCGCTTTTTTCCAATCATGACGCTCTCTATCGGAGTAGTAACTCCCAACACCAGCCAATTCATTTCACACCGTGATATCGCCAACATGGCCAGTCAGGCAAAACACAACGCAAAAAATATTCTAGGCAACAGTCTCTTTATTGAGCGCCGACAATCCTGACCTTCAATGTCAAAGTTTGAAGATTCCTTATCTATTCATAGCCGAGAGATTGCCAGACGAAAGCCAATGAATGGCCTGCGTGCACCGGGGTCAGCTGCCCCACGTACTGCTGATCGTGCATTACTTTCTGCATCACTGAAAGCGCCACCACGCATCACCCAGAGAGCTTCTTCGGATAAGCTTTCGCGATCATCGTTGGGATCAAACGGTAATGATTGATAGGGGCTGCGAGTCCACTCCCAGACATTCCCGCTCATATCACTAAGTCCATAGACACACTCCGGACAGTTGAAGCTTCCAACCGCCGTCGTCGTTGCCCCAGAATAATTTGCCCGATCCTTGCGCGGCTGATTGCCCCATGGATAGATGCGACCGTCTGTTCCTCTCGCCGCTTTCTCCCACTGAGCTTCGTCGGGTAATGTGAGTCTCCATCCACCCTGCAATAATTCCTTAATGACAGTCGGCGTATGCGCGGACTCCTTAAGCTGTAACTCCAGCCAGCGAGCATACGCCAAGGCCTCAGTCCATGAAACATAGCTAACTGGGTGATCCGGGGCCCCCTGTATCGACATAGGGTCAGCTCTATAACCTGTGGCTTCTACAAATGCGCTGAATTGAGCAACAGTCACTTCATAACGAGATATATAGAAAGGCGGCAGATCTACAGCGCCCTGTCGACGCGCCTCTGACCAGCGTTCATTCTCAAACGCCATCGGATCGATCAGGGGATTGCTGCCCATTTGAAAGGTTCCAGCTGGCACCTCAACGAATCCAAGCATACTGTCATTGGGTAGATAGAAGTTGTCCGCGAGAAAACCGCCTGATTTCCGTGGCGAGATGCTGGCTGTTGAATCAGCCTGCTGCGCCAACACAGAAGAAGTAAATACTTCCAGCACAATTACACAAGCAATGTTGACGGACGCAAGGACCAATGCAACTCGCAGAGTTTTAAGGCTGATTTTTATTACTGAAAAATAACTCACGAAATATCAGACCTCTGATGCCAACTGTTTTGGACATGTGCTCACTAGCCCGCTCGTCCGTACTCTGTTACAGCGCACTGATCGTATTGCGACAGGCGAATTGCCAACCATGCTCGCAAGCTCTCTCATACAATTCATCCTCAGGCATGTCCATTAGATTTTTCCCACCTTGCCTTAATAGCAAGCGCAAATCGAAAGTCCTGGGGTCAGTATGGCTCACAGTAGATGGGTCCAGAAAATTCAAACAACCTGCTTGAATTCGAAGTTCACAGGCACGTGCGAAGTAAGTCGATGCGCGATCAGGATCGGCTGAAATAATTCTGCCTTCAGCATAGTGAGCCCCCAACTCGTTGCAGGCCCATCCAGAGTTATCGCTGCAATAGGTTGACTCCAGCAGGAGCAATCGATCACAGCCGTGAATGCGATCTTCTGCGCACGCATTTTCCCAGAATGGCAGACTGTCTCCAACATGACGGCCATCCGTCTTGCCGATCAACGTCATCGTAGCGAAGAACACGATCCACACAGCCATGTGACCAAGGTTGGCCCTTCTACTTGGAACAACTCCAAGACCAATTCGCTCCAAGGCTGGCTTGTCGCGCAGTGACTGCACTGCACGATCGATCCATTGCACACTCAGATTCAGCAACGGAACGCACAGCAATTTGTCATAAAACGTAGGAGCGCCAAATGAACTAAGAATTGTGTAGAGGGCAAACACGCCGAGGCCATACAGTATTCCAAATATCAATTTTCCCGGCGGCGTTCGGGGTGATGTAGAAGGGTCCGTCACCAATAGATGCAAGCCTAAAAATACTGCCGTAGGAATTTCAGAATCAAGAAAATAGGGTACTCCTGTCAGCGAATAATAGAGTGCGCTCAAGCCAAACAACACTGTCGCCGCAGATGCCGCAACTAGGGTGATAGAAAAGAAATACATCACCACCAGCCCAGCCAGGAACAGGTAGGTATAGATACCGGGCGCCAAACTCAGTGTAGAAGCGATCTGAGGGCCCCATGTAATATCTGTGCTATTGGTCAGGATCAGAAGGAGTGAGAAAAGCCCCAAGGTGAATGCAGACGGATTAAAGATGTGAGTGCTTTTCCCATCACGATTCCAGCGAACGAATTCCTTTCCCATGAATCCTACTGCAATCATTAGAAACTGCAGATAGAACCAGTCGTCACGGAACCACATGAACAAATTGGTACTGAAAATAATTGGGAACGGGCCAAATCCGAGCAGATAGTTCTCACGCCTAGTCCACGCCAATAGAATATCGAACGCGTAAGCAAAGAATATCTGTGCAATCAGAAGCAATGCATGCTCCTGCACTGGGGGCCAGTACCACCCCCAATAGGTATATACGGAGAGATGCACCATTGCCTGGAGATAATGCTGTGGCCGGGGCTTGGCTAGAATAAATTTCTTTGCTGCACCCGCCCGTTTTGACCGCATGAACAACACAACCAACCACAACGCTAGCACGGCTGTTGCCAGCCAGAAAGACAGAATAATTACGTCGTTGCTCTGCACACGTGGCAAAAAAGAAATTAGAAAGAAAACAAACGTAAATGCTGCGGGAACAAGAAATAAACTTTGGCCAGTGAGTGTACGTACCGCCTCCTGAGGAGACAGTTTGTCGGCGGCACCTTTCCTTCTGGATTGTCCTTTTGAGCTTGTTTTAGCCGGTAGCGATAGCATTGAATTTGCTCTTTTTAGACTGCGGTGAGGGGCAGGATAATAAACCAGCCCCTTTTCCAATTCAATTTGATTAATTTTCCGAGTGCAACTCGCAATTCATGTAAATACCAGTATTAAACTGAAACTAAATCGGGCTTTCTTGGTTCTTGTGTACATGTCATGCTTACTCGTCTGACAACTCTGTTAAACCGCTCACTATAATATTCACAACAATTGAAGGAGTACAATTAGATGATCAACCGTATTCTCGGGTCAGCATCTCTGCTGGCAGCCACTATCTTTGTATTTACAGCGACCGCACAACAAGAAGCCCCAACACCGGAACAGCTCGCAGCCAGTGCAACTGAGACCAGACAAGCGGTGTTCAAATTACTCTCCTTCAATATGGGCACGATCAGCGCAATGGCTAGAGGCACTGCGGAATTCGATGCCGCCATAGCGGAACGCAATGCGAATCGAATAGCTGAATTGGCCCCTATGATCCCCGAGCTTTTTGCTGCCAGAGATACTCGAGAATTTACTGTTGAAACAGAAGCCCTCCCAATAATCTGGGACCGAATGGATGAATTCAACGAGAAAGCGACCAATCTAGTTGCGGCAGCCAATACCTTTGCAGTAATTGCTCGTTCAGGGGATAAAAATGCGACAGTCGCGGCGGTACGCGCATTTGGCGGCGCTTGCGGTAATTGCCACGACACTTTCAGGGAAGACAACTGATTGCTGAGTACGACGTATGAATAGTCGGTGCGTAGCGAAAGTACGAATCGCTGCGCACTGACGAACAATTTCAGTTATCTGAGTTGGCGTCACGTTTGAAAAACGCAGCGAGCGCTTCGCGATCTTCTTCTGTCAGCCTGCTTGTATTATGTTCAATTACTGGCTCCATCTCTCCGCCAACGTACTCGCCATCCGGCTTCATTCCTAGAAACAGGAAAAACGCGAAATCCTCTTTTCCCCAATCTTCAAGCGCAATAGTATCAATCGGCTCGACATGGCCATCCCCAAGTTCGGCGCCGACAAACTCCCTCCTCCAATCCGGAATTCCCAGCACATTTCGTGGGGTATGACACTCACCACAATGGCCCAAGCTGCGTGCGAGATATGCTCCGCGCTGCAGCTGTGGTCCCTCGAAAGTTTCCGAGGATGGCTCTCGCAAATCGGCCAAAATATTCCACCCCGCCATCATCCAGCTAAACAGCCAAGGTGGTGTCTCATGATTAGGAACAACAGATTCAACTGCAGGCATACTTAGCAAATATGCCGCGATATCAAGAACATCCGAATCCACCATGCCCGCGTAGGAGCGATACGGAAACGCAGGAAAGTAAAATCCGCCCTCAGGCGATCGTCCATGTTTCATAGCAAGCAGAAAATCTTTACCTGACCAATCACCAATTCCGGTGTCGACGTCGGGGGTTATATTGGGGACGTAAAAAATGCCAAACTCAGATTCGAGCTCCTTACCACCTGAGAGCTGCAAAGTCTCAGCAGTAGTATTTTGATGGCAACTAATGCAACCACCGGCATTAACTAGATATTCACCACGCTGGAGCGCCTCATTCCCCTCCGGGATCGTAGGGTCGCCAACCTCTGGCAGCGCCAGCAAGTTGCACAATGAGACCAGCAAAAGAAACATAGCGGAAATCGGCACTAAGAGATTACGTAGCCACATATACCTTTTGTTTGTTCCTAAGTCGGAAATGCTCTTTTTAGTTCAGTAGCTGAATATTGCATTGGGAGAAGTTTAGGTCAATTCCTTATGATGCAGCTTTCCAAGTAATTGTGTGCGCAAATGAATTATCAATATCAGGAATTTCATACGGAGTGTGCTCTCTGTATTCACAAGGCCCAAAAACAACAAAGCCCCAACCAGAGATCTGGTTGGGGCTTGTGTATTTAAAAGCCTGACGATGTCCTACTCTCACATGGGGAAACCCCACACTACCATCGGCGCTGAGCACTTT
>JAUSMU010000124.1 GCA_030645995.1 Gammaproteobacteria bacterium
GAGGCGCAAGACTACTTCGATCAGGGCCTGCGTCTGGCCTATGGCTACTACTTCCCGGAGGCGGTCGGCTCCTACAATGCCGCCCTCTGCTTCGACCCCGACAATGCCCGCATCCACTGGGCGCGCGCACAGGCCCTCGGCCCCAACGCCAACAGCCGCAACAGCGCCATGCCGGACGACCCCATGGGGGAAGGCAAGAAGGCGATGGACCGTGCCGTGGAGCTGTCGGCCAATCAGCCGCAAAATTGGAAGGACATAATCCAGGCGCTGACGCCGATGTTCGACATGGCGACCTATCCCGATCAAGCCGCCCGTAGCCAGGCCGTCATCGCCTCCGCCCAGGCCGCTTACGATAAATATCCGCAGGACCTCGAGATCGCCTTCCTGCTCGGCCACACCATCATGATGGCCTCGCCCTGGTATTACTTCGAATGGGACGGCACGCCGCGCGCGAACACCGAGCTGGCCATGCAGGTCATGGAAAAAGGCATGGCCGAGAACCCCTATCACCCAGGGCTCACCCACCTACACGTACACCTGATGGAGGCCTCGCGCCAGCCGATCCGCGCCGAGACTTCGGCCGATGCGCTGGAGCCACTGACCCCGAAGATCGGCCATATGGCGCACATGCCCGGCCACATCTTCATGCGTCTGGGCCGCTATGAGGACGCCATCGCCACCAACCAGCGCTCTGTGATCGCCGATGAATACTTCGTCGAGCAGTGGGGCAACCGCGTCCTGCCCGCCTACGGTACCTACTTCCTGTCCGCCACCAACCACCGTGGCCACGCCCGCATGTTCATCCACTGGGCTGGCGTGCTGCAGGGCAACCTGGCGCAGGCCCTGGCGATCACCGGACCGATGGTGGCGGCCACCACCGCAGAGCAACTGGACCGCGGCCAATCCATGCGCAACGTCTCCGTGGAGCTGATGACACTGAAGGCTTTCGGTGAGTGGGACGAGATCCTCGCCCTGCCCGCCCAGCCCGACACGCGCCCCTTCCTGCAAGGCACCATGAACCACATCCGTGGCGCCGCTTTTGCTGCCAAGGGCGACATCGCCAGCGCCGAGGCCGAACTGGCCGCGCTGCGCACCACGCTGCAGAACCCGGTGCTGGAGACTCAGCGCGCGGCGGTGAATTCCGCGAAGAACATCCTGACCATCTCCGAGCATTTACTGACTGGCGAGATCGCCAACGCCAAAGGTGATTTCGAAGACGCGATTGCACATTTCACGGTAGCGGTCGATCTGCAGGACAAGCTGCGCTACATGGAGCCGCCCGACTGGATCCAGTCCACGCGCCTGTTCCTCGGCCAGGCCTACCTGGATGCGGGCAAGCCAGAACTGGCCGAGCCTGTGTTCATCGAAGACCTCGCCCAGCTGCAGGAAAACGGCTGGGCACTGCACGGCCTAGCTGATGCGCTGGAGGCACAGAACAAGACGGCCGAAGCGGCTGTCGTGCGCGAGCGCTTCTCCGAAGCATGGGAAGGCGCCGACGTGGAGCTGACCAAGGCGCACTTCTGAGGGCTGCGCCACACTCACTCCCACATGCTCAAACCCAATCCCGTGTGGGAGCGGGCCTTGCCCGCGATTGATTGGCACGAGATTCATCGCGGGCAGGCCCGCTCCCACACATCACGAGAACGGGACCAACTATGCGGATTCTCATCACAGGCGGCAGCGGATTTCTCGGCCAGGCCATGAGCCGTGCGCTCACCTGGCGCGGCGATGAGGTCGTCATCCTCAGCCGCCACCCCCATCTACACCTCGCCCGCAAGGCCGGCACTCAATGGATTGGCAGCTTGGAACAGGTGCAGCAGCCAGTCGACGCGGTGATCAACCTGACCGGCGCCAACCTCTTCTCCCGCCCCTGGACAACCCGCCACCGGCAAGCACTGCGCGACAGCCGCATCGCCGCCACCGAGAAACTCATCAGCTGGATCTGCGAGCAACCACAGCCACCCCGTGTGCTGCTGTCGGGCTCGGCCATTGGCTTCTATGGCGATGGCGGCGAGCAAGCCCTCACTGAGGACAGCCCCGCAGGGACAGACTGGGCATCGACGCTCGTCAAAGATTGGGAGCTGGCCACCGCGTCCGCAGCAGCCGCAGGCATCCGCACAGTATCGCTGCGCACAGGACTGGTCCTCGGCGAAGGAGGCCTGCTCGCACCACTGGTGCCGCTGTTCCGCTTCGGGTTAGGCGGCTCTCTGGGCAATGGACAATTCTGGTACAGCTGGATACATCTGCAGGACTGGGTCAACGCCACGCTCATGCTGCTCGACTCAAAAGCCCTGCAAGGCCCCTTCAATCTCACCGCCCCCCACCCCGTGCGCTATCACGAGTTCGCCAGCGCCCTCGGCACGTCTCTGCGCCGCCCGGTGTGGCTGACTCCTCCCGCCTGGGTTCTTCGTCTGCTCCTCGGCGAGCGCGCGAGCCTGATGCTCGGCAGCACCAAGGCCCTGCCCGTACGCCTTGAGGCAGCTGGCTTCAAGTGGCAGCACGAGCGGCTAAACGAGGCACTGCACGACATTGTGCAGACGAGGTTGGATTAGAAGGGGGAGTTATGGCTGCATATATGTTGACGTCAATGCATAAGATTGACTCCGCTATTTACAGTCAGAAACCGCCTTATCAACCCTGCTTTTTTCCTCAATCCAACCTTGAGATACAGAGGCATAAATATCGACACCGAGAGAATCCCGGATGCCTCAGGCCAGCATCTCCAGCAAGATCGGGTGCCATATTTCCAGCTCAATTTCGCCCATCATGGCACCAAGGCGCTGCTTGTCTACCGATCGAAGTTGGTCGAGCAATATCCGTGCTGCCTTACGTTGAAATTTGACTTCAGGACGACATCCGAGCGACTGCCCACCACTGGTAAGCGGAGCAACGATGACGCGTGGCAGTACAGCGTTCATGTCATCCGGCGACACGATAAGTGCGGGGCGCGTCTTGCGGATTTCACTGCCGATGGTGGGGTCAAGATTGACCCAGTAGACCTCCCCCCTTTTTACCACACCCATTCGTCATCCCCCTCATTAATCGGGATGGCATCCAGCATTGCTTCGTCCGCTCCTGCGTGATAGCCGTCAAACCAACCTGCTCGCGGCTCCTGAATAGCTGCAATGACGAGCTTCTTGCCCTCGATCTGCAGATCAACAGACTCTTTTAACTCGCATGAAGCGAGCAAAGCAGCTGGGATGATAATTCCTTTCGAGTTACCGACTTTGACCAGCTTGATACGCATTACAAGGACTCCGGGGCAGGAATTGCCCATGCCTAGATTGTTAATACAATGTTATAACCGCGCATGCTGTTCGGCAAGCCCCAATTCTGATCACACGATGGTATACTAAGCCTCCCTGTGTCAGGAGGAACACAATGAAATTTGATCGGAATGCCAAGATAAAAATCTTGCTTATCGTGGCATTGATAATTGCTGCGCCATACTTCGCCCCCTTTGCCATTGATTTCATAATCGTGGCGGATTTCATGGGTCTTGAAGCTTTGCTGATTTTCCTGCTTGTGTACTCGAAGTCCGCATTTTTGGTAGTCCAGAGTCGACTGCTGGAATTCAAGAGCAGCATCGCTGCAACGGCGTTACTCGTTGCAGCGCTCCCGCTATTTACACCGCGCATCTATATTACCCACGCCACCGCAAGCACCGTGCTGGCCATCTTTGCATGCTCAATTTTCCTGGCATGCGTAGTTTGGTTGCCAGTAATGATGATGAGTATGAGGTACATTTCGTGAGAAGACTTCCCTCGATATAATCGGCGCCGTTGCTCTATCTGGCTACTCTGTTGTATACGTGTTTCTGCAGGTGTGGGCCTCACCTTACACTTTACGAAGGACAGGGAAATAATGGAAATTAGCCATGACTGACGAACAACTTGTCTTACAAATTGAAAAGACGGAAAAGCTCCTGGCAGAGTTAGCTATTGCCAACAAGGAACTCGCCTTTCAGAATCAAGAGAAGGAAAAGCGTGCAGCAGAGTTGGTCATGGCCAACAAAGAACTTGCCTTTCAGAATGAAGAAAAGGCAAAACGTGCAGCTGAGTTGGTCATAGCCAATGAGAGACTGCATGACGCTCTAATGAATACAGTGCGAATTGCAATGATCTTGAGCGAAATGCGCGACCCATACACAGCGGGTCACGAGCGACGAGTTGCGGAAATAGCGGCGGCCATTGGTGCAGAGCTTGGATTTGATGAAAACAGGCTGGAAGGTATCCGTGTGGCTGGTTATTTGCACGACGTCGGCAAGATACGGATTCCCGCAGAAATTTTATCCAAACCCGGCAAGCTGACTGATAGCGAATACAGACTGATTCAGGATCATGCCAAATTAGGTTATGACGTTCTGAGCCGTGTGAATTTTCCATGGCCCATCGCCGATGTGGCCTTGCAACATCACGAGCGCATGGATGGCAGCGGCTATCCGCAAAAGCTGAAAGGCGAAAGCATCATCATGGAGGCGCGGATTCTTGCTGTCGCCGATACCGTTGAGGCTATGTCATCGCATCGACCCTATCGTCCAGCACTTGGCGTTGACAAGGCCCTGGCTGAGATTGAGCTTGGTCGCGCTGTCACCTATGACGCCAAAGTGGTCGATATCTGCCTGAAATTATTCAGGGAAAAAGGATTCAAGATACCCGACTAAGTGCATCCCGCAGCCAGACCCCGCCAGACTCAACCACTCACGCGCATCACAGATGTAAAACCATTGGTGCCAGAATAGCTCCAGTTGGCATCCGTACTCTCGTGCGTGTGCACCACGGATTCATACTGCACATACTCGTAATAATTCGGATTCGGCAGCCCGTTGATCACGATCGGTTCTCCACCAATGCCGGGCAACAGTTTCATTTCCACTTTCGATTCCGGCACCGAGTAGCTCAGCGTCGTCTCCGTCTGCGTGATGGTCATCGGCACACGCGCCTTGTTGCGCGCCACGCGGTCGAAACCGGCGAAGGCGACTGGCAGCAGTTTGTCGAGTGTCTCCAGCTGCGCGGGGGTCATGCTGTCGTCTATGTGAATGCGGGTCCACTGCCCCATCAGGAAAGTGACCAGAAAGGTGATGCCTGCCAGATCGGCGCCTTCGAATTGCCCTTCGCGAATGCGGATCAGGCGGTTGCCGTCGCAGCGCAATTCAGTGGGACGCCCGAAGTTGCACGGGCAGGGAATCTCGCAGCTGCAGCACTCGGCCAGATCGGCCACCAGCGACCAGCGTTGGCCCTGCGTGGATGCTCCGGCCGCCTGAGCGGACGCAAACTGGCTTATCGACAATGCAGGCGCTGCCGCCATTGCAGACAGCAATCCCTTGGTGAACATTCGTCTCTTCATCTGGTGGTCTCCTTATTGGTTTTATTGTGACGTGTGGCGCCGACTAATTCATTCGGGTTTGATCTTGCAGGTATTGATGCCCAGCAGTGTGTAGAGCGGGCAAAAATTGAAGAGCCCGGTTCCCAGTGGCACGATGCCGACCCAGCCCCAGACACCGATGACTTCGGTCAGCGTCAACAGGATCAATACAGCTCCCAATACGATACGCGCAATTTTATCGACCTTCCCTACGTTTGCTTTCATTTTCCACCTCTCTCAGATTGATTGAAAAACACGCTGTCTGGCCAGTGACGATGAGACTATCACGACTCGATCAAGAAGTTGCGCATCATGCCCATATCCTCGTGTTCGAGGATGTGGCAGTGATACAGATAAATACCGGTGTGGGTCTGGAAACTCATCAGCACTCGCACCTGTTCACCGGGCAGCACCAGCACCACGTCCTTGAGGCCGACATCGGTGAAGCCGGCACTGAGACTCTGGTGCAGCGCGTCGGCCTGACCGCTGCGGGTACGCGAGAGCACGCGGAACTGCACGTTGTGTACGTGCATCGGGTGCGCCATGCTCATCATGCCGCCCATGCCCATCCCGCCCCCCATGCCCATGCTGGCATTGTTAGCAAACTCCCAGACTTCGGTGGTGCCCAGGCGCACTCTTTCATCGTCAGTCACCTCGTCCATCGCGCCAAACACGCGGTTGTTGAGGGTGACCTGGCCCATGCGCATCGCCATCTGGATGCGGCGCGGACTGTCGCGATTCACGGCGTCCTGCAATGCCAGTGCCGGGAAGCGTGACAGCACTGTGGGGGCCGCGACAGGCACTGCGGCGCCACCGTCCGCAGCGAAGGTGGCCACGATGCGGGCGTTGTCCATCAATGCCGGTGTGCTGTGCAGGGGCGTGAGATGTTCGAGGGTCGGCGAGTAGCTCTCGGCCAGCAGGCTGACGGTTTCGCCAGCGGCGAGAGTAGAGAAATCCACCCAGACCTCGGCGCGCTCCCCTGTGCCCAGTGTGAGGCGGTCTTGCGAGACGGCTTGTTCCAATAATCCGCCGTCCGTGCCGATCAGCGTGAGCGGCTGGCCGTTGCTCCAGCGCAGTTGATAGAGCGTGGCGTTGGAGCCGTTGAACACGCGCAGGCGATGCGCCGTGCGGGCAACTTCGCGACGATATTCACTGACGCCGTTGGTCAACACATGGGGGCCGCGAAAGCCCATCATGAAGTCGTGGCGCATGCCGCTCAGATACACGAGCTGGCCATCTGCGTTGAAGTTGCGATCCTGCAGCACCAGTGGCAATTCATGCTCCACTGAAGGCAGTTGTGCCGCTTGCTCTTCGTCGTCATGCACGATGAAAACGCCAGTCAGACCGAGATAGACCTGCATGCCGGTGCGCTCGTGCGGATGCGGGTGGAACCAATAAGTCCCGGCGCGATTGTCGACAGTAAATTCGTAGACGAAGCGGCCGCCGGAGGGAATGGCATACATCGGGTGTCCGTCCATCGGCTGCGGCATGAGCAGGCCGTGCCAGTGCACGATGGTGTCCTCGGGCAGCTCATTGCTGAAATGCACACGCAGTTTCTGCCCTCGGCGCACACGGATCACCGGGATGTGGCCCGAGCCGTCCAGATTGCTCAGCGTCTGCGGGTCGCCCTTGAGCACGCGGCCGCTGTATTGCCAGACATCGGTGGTCTGGCCCGGCAGCATGCGTGCGGTGCCGGGGGCAGCCCGCAACTCCAGCTCCACATCCGGATCGAATCCCGGTGACGCCACAGAGGCGGCTGCAGCGGCGGCCATGGCGTGATCGGCGGCCAGCAGCGGACGCGCGGCACTCAGCCACAGGCCTCCGGCTCCAATGCCTGCACCAAGCCCAATGGCAAATTTGCGTCGCGATATTTTCAACGATTTCCTCCAGTCATTCGGTTGCACTTTAAAACATTTTGTGGGAGCGGGCCCTGCCCGCGATCATGTTGAGCGCGTGAGTCAATCGCGGGCAGGCCTTTATGCCCTTTGGGTACGCTCCCACATTTCACTGCACCGACACCGGTGGCAGCGGCGACAGTTCGCCAAACATGTCCATGGTGGGCAGATCGGGTTTGAACTGCTGGTGACAGGACTCACAGACTTCCACCAGCTCATCGCCCACCCGTGCGATCTGCGCCACGTCGCGATCACGCGCAGCGGTCACCCCACGCGCACCGACCTGACTCAGTTGCAAAGCATATTCGCGCCACTGCGGGTTGGCTGCCCAGGCGGCGTCCAGCGGTCCGGTGCCGGGGATCTGCAGGAGGGAGCCACCCACCTCGATCTGATAGGCCAGCCGTTCCAGTTCGCGCCACTCGCGATCCGTGCGCGGGTTGCGCCAGGCGGCAATCCAGATCGGATCTGCGGCATGATTGACCAGCGCCACCATCAATTCGTTATGGCTGATGGGCAGCAGCGGACCGGCCTGCGCGGTGACATTGACGCCGCTCTCGTGCACGGTGATGCAGCTATTGAGGCCAAGCAGCAACGTGCTGCCCAGAAGGCATTGTGTGAGACGGGATGACTTCAGGGGGAGCGGGTGCAACATGAATGAGTCCTTGAATTCGACGTGGCACCGAGTATGAACGCTCGGCGAGGAGCGGGGCAAGCCCATTGTGGGAGCGTGCCTGCACGCGATTGAACGCAGCGGCTTATCGCGTGCAGGCACGCTCCCACAAAAGGAGTTATTGGCACTGGCGACACAAACCACTTATTTCGATGGTTTCGTCATTCACTTTGAAGCCGATTTTTCTGGCGTTGGTGTCGATCATCGCGGTGAGCACTTCGTCGTCCAGTTCGGCGACGACACCGCACTCTTCGCAGATCATGAACTGTCCCTGATGGCGGCGGCCTGGCTCGCCACATCCGATATAGGCATTGAGGGATTCGAGCTTGTGAACCAGCCCGGCCTCCTGCAGGAAGTCCAGCGTCCGGTACACGGTCGGCGGTGCGGGCCTGTCGTGGGTCACCGCCAATTGCGCCAGCAGGTCATAGGCCTTGACCGGTTTGTGGCTGGACCACAGCAGCTCGAACACCGTGCGCCGCAGCGGCGTGAAGCGCTCGCCACGCTGAGCACAGACCCGCTCGGCCTCGCGCAGCGCATCGGCCATGCAATGGCCATGGTCATGCTCGTGCGGCTCGAAGTCCTGTATCACAATGTTGTCGGGCATGCGGTCGCTCCTGAAGGTGTCCGGCACAGCGTAGCAAATTTCAGGATTGAGCCGCCACTGTGGGAGTGGACCTGCCCGCGATAGAGAAATTTCAGAAGGTGTACTGCGCCTTCATCCACGCCGTGCGGCCCGGCTCGTTCACCCGCGTGGTCTGATCGAAGCCGGGAATCGACGCGCCAGCGCGGCTGATGTGCTCGGCATAGGTCTTGTCCAGCAGGTTGTCGACTCCAGCGGTCACCAGCACGCGCTCGTTCGGACGCCAGCCGCCGTTGAAGGACAGGATGTTGGCACTATCGGTCACGCCGATGTCCTGCCCGGCGATGTTGCCACGGCCCGGATCGACACGATCCTGACGGTCGATGGCACGCCACAGCACCCCGGCCGACCACACGGAATTGTCATAGTGCAGTCCCAGACGTGCCTCAAGTGGCGGCAGTTGTGCCAGGGTGCGATGGTCGGTGTCATTGGCACCGCGCACGGAGGCCAGCGTCAGCTCGGTGCGCCAGTGCAGATTGATCCGGTACATCGCATCGACTTCTACGCCCCAGGAGCGGGCATCGACGTTGCGGGCGATGGTAGTCGTGCGGCTCGGCATCATGCCCATGGGCTTGACCACGCCGGACTGGATCAACATGAAGTCCTCGATCTCGTTGTAGAACGCGGAGACGCTGCCACTGAGTTTGTCGCCGGTATAAATCAGACCGGTGTCGAGCTGGGTCAGCTTCTCGGAACCGATATCGAACGCGCTCACGGAGGTAGCGGATTCCTTGGCGATCAGCTCCCAGTAGTCGGGGAAGCGTTCGTTGTGGCCGACGCCGATGTAGAACGTGGAGTTGATGCTCTGGATGCCATTCTCGTAGCGCAGGAACTGGCTGTGCAGGGTGTCCTGACGCTCGGCGCCATAGCTCGAATTCGGCGCACTCATCATCATGTTGAAGGCGACACGCTGCCGATAATCCTTGACCTGCCAGTCATCGGCACGCACGCCGCCGATCAGACGGCTGTCGAGGCCGAAGTCCCAGCCCAGCTCGGCGAACACGCCGGTCTGGGTGAATTTCGCATCCATCACCCGCGCCATGTCCTGATAGCGCAGCTTGTCCTGATTCATGGTGTTGCGGGCGGTGTGCTCGTTGCGCTGAGCATCCAGGCCCAAGGTCAGGTCGGTGCGCTCGCTCGGCTTCAGCGTGACGGCCACGCGCCCGCCGGTGGTCTGGCGATCCGGATTCATGGCGCTGCGGGTAGCCATCGGGCCAGTCAGGTCACGCAGCGTGTAGTTGTCCATGACGTGGTCGACGTAGTTGTAGTAAGCCTGCATGTCGACGGACTGCACGAAGGTGCCGATATTGGTGCGGCTGTATTTGATGCCGTAGTTCTCGCGGGCGAACTTCGAGCCGTCCATCGCACGATCCGCATAGGCGGCCTGGCCATCGCTGCGGGCGCCGCTCAGCTCCAGACGGGTGTCGTCGCTGGGGGTCCACGCCAGCGACATCTGGGTGCTCCAGCGCTGATATTCGGAATGGACATCGACGCCGTCGCCATCCTGATAATCGTCTTGAACGGCATTGGTCGCGCTGCCACGCAGTGTGAATTCGGGAGTCGCATAGGTCGCGTCGACTACTTCGTCATGACGGCCGAAATTGCCGGCCAGCAGGCTGCTGTGGACGCTCAGATCGGCGGCCTGCGGGCGGGTCTGATTGCGCTCGAAGAGCACCACGCCGGCGGAGTTGCCCGGCCCGTGCTGCACGGATTGCGGACCCTTGATCACTTCGACGCTGTCATAGGCCTCGGGAAAGATGTAGGCCGTGGGCGGGTCCATGCGGTGACCACAGCCACCGAGGATAGTCTCGCCATCCACCAGCATGGACAGGCGCGAACCAGCCATGCCACGGAAGATGGGGTCGCCGTCGGCACCGCCCTTGCGGATCACGGAGAATCCGGGAATCGTCTTCAGGAAATCCGCGCCGTCATGGGCAGGCAATGGCTGCCGGGGCGCCTTGGGATTGGTGAGCACGCTCAGCGGGGCGTCGGTACGGACGCCGGTCACGACCATCTCCTCCACCTTGGCACCGTCGGCCGCGTATGTGATCGGGGCCAGAGAGGAAGCGGCGATAGCAGAAAGGATGGCGACTGTCAGTGCTTTACGACGAATGATCATGATTGCTCCAGAAATAGGTTACTAACAGTAACAATAGTAACTATTCATGGAGCATGAACAATGCGACACGATGTCGCATGCAAATGTGGGAGCGGGCAGGCCCGCTTCCCACATCAATCGAGGGCTGGGGCGACGGGCCCGCACATGGAGAGATGCAAGTGCTTCATCAGCTGACCATGCAGCTCATGGAGTTCCTGCAGACGGCCAACAGCCGCCTTCAGCCCGTCAGCACCAGCCAGATGGCAAAGTTCAGCCCCCAGAGCCAGCAGCCGCAGTTGTATGTCTTGCAGCTGCAGCAGTTCTGTACGCCCATCCAACCAGAGCACGAAACGGAAGTCTTCCGGCAACGGCGGGGCAATCAAGCCCCTTTCACCGTGGAGTCCGGCAACCAGGGCGTGAATCCAGGAGTGGTTCTCGGCGCATGCATACAACAACGGATAACTGCTGCGCGGCAACTCAAAGGTACCCTGCCAGCTCTGTGGTGGCAGCCAGGTATTGCGCCAGGCGATCAATTCAGCGGCCGGCATGGGACGGGCAATACCATAGCCCTGACCCAGCTCGCAACCGAGCAACAGCAGCATTTTGCCATGCAGCTCCGTCTCTACGCCTTCGGCAATGACTTCGCGCTGGAACGCGCGGGCCAGCCCGATCACCCCCTCCAGAATAGCCACGTTCTCAGGCTCATCCGGCAGGTCGTGCACGAAACTCTGGTCGATCTTGATGACATTGGCGGACAGCCGCTTCAGATACGTCAACGAGGAATAACCCGTGCCGAAGTCGTCAAAGGCGAAGTCGACCCCAATGGCACGGCACTGCTCGATGATGCGCGATACCTGTGCCAGATCGCCGAGTGTGCTGGACTCCAATATCTCCAGCTCAAGACGACTGGCAGGAATTTGTGGATGTCGCGCCAGCAGCTCAGCCAGGCGCTCCACGAAATCGGTCTCTCGCAGATGAATGCCGCTGATGTTGACGCTGACCCGGGTCGACAGGCCTGCCGCCTGCCATATCTCCAGCTGAGTTAGAGCCTCATTGATGACCCACTCGCCAATGTCAACGGCCAGATGATGATTCTCTACCTCCGGCAAAAATGCGGCGGGCAGCAGCAGGCCACGCTCCGGGTGTTGCCAGCGGATCAGCGCCTCAACTCCCAGAATGGCTCCCGTGCGCATGCTCACCTTGGGCTGATAGAACAGCACGAATTGCCGCGCCTGCAGGGCATGTTCCACACCCTGCAGGTTCTCGTGGTAGCCCCGCAGGCTGCGCTCCTGTTCGATATCGAAGATGTGGTAACGATTCTTGCCCGTAAGCTTGGCCTGGTACATCGCCAGGTCGGCCTGGCGCAGCAACTGGTCTGCGTCGATGGCCTCGGCCTGCGGATAGTAGGTCACCCCGACGCTGGCAGAGACCGAGATCTCTCTGCCACCGACCATCACCGGCTTGGAGAGGTCGTCCACCAGGAGATTGATCCTGCCGAGGCTCTCCTGAACACCGTGCTGATCGAGAAACACCGCAACAAACTCGTCTCCCCCCAAACGTGCCAGGGTATCAACTGCGCGCAGCGTCTTCTGAGTGCGCGTGGCCAACGCCATCAGAAACTGGTCGCCAACCCCCTGGCCATAGACATCGTTGATCCTCTTGAACCCATCCAGATCGAAGAGAATCACGGCCAGTATGAGATTGTTACGCCGTGCGTGTGCCATACCCTGCTGCAGACGATCTGCAAGCAACACCCGGTTGGGCAGGCCGGTGAGCGCATCGAAGTGGACGATCCGCTCGATCTGGCGCTCGTGTTCCTTGAGCATGGAGATATCGGCAAACACCCCCACGTGGTGAACCAGCTGCCCTGTCGCGTCGCGCACGACACTCACTGTCAGCATCTCGGCATACACCTCGCCACACTTGCGGCGATTCCAGACCTCGCCCGACCAGTAGCCTTTTTGCATCAGCGAGTTCCACATCGCTGTGTAAAATTCTCGCCCCTGATGCCCGGACTTGAGAATACTGGGGTTCTTCCCAATGACCTCTTCACGGCTGTAGCCAGTAATGCGGGAGAACGCATCGTTGACCTCGATAATGCGGTTGCTGGCATCACTGATCATGATGCCCTCGCGCGTGTTGCTGAACACGCTGGACGCCAGGAGCAGCTGCGCCTCGTTTTTCTTGCGGACGCTGATGTCAGTGGCGATGCCTCGCAGCCCGACAACGACACCCGCGTCATTGCGCACAGGCTCTCCGCGCATCTGCATCCAGCCGTGACTGCCATCTGGACGCACCATCTCCAGTTCCAGATCGTAGGGAATGCCCTCATCCCGCGAGAGGGCCACACTGGCACTCAAACGCTTCCAGCTCTCCGCCGTAAACAGATGGTGATGCTCGGTGTAATCCGGTGGGGTGCCGGCCGGGTCGAGTCCTTGCATGACGAACAGCTGCTCGGACCAATACACACGCTGCGTCTGCAGGTCGAGAGTCCAGTGCCCCACCTGCGCCATACGCTGCGCCTCCTGCAGCACCGCCTGACTCTCACGCAGGGCAGCTTCCATCTGGAACCGCTTGGTGATGTCCTGATTGGTCCCGACCATGCGCACGGCCTTGCCATTCTCCCTGAACACGCGGGCATGAACCTCGATATGGCGGATTGCACCGTCACTGGCTCGTCGAATGCGGAAGACAGGGGTATAGGTCGCGCCATTATCGAGTGCGTCCTGCAAAGCGCGCTCGGTCGCCGGCAAGTCTTCGGGAAGCACGCAATCGCGCCAGGTTTGCAAGGTCACTGCAGTCTCGGTGTGGCGAAGACCGTACAGGGAGTGCATGGTGGCATCCCAAATCAGCAGCTCATCGCCGATGTAGAAATCCCACACGCCGATGCGGCCACTCCCGGCGGCCAGCTCCACACGTTCGGCAAGCCGCGCCTGCGCTACGGACGCCTCTCTCGCACTGCTCAAAAAATTGCTGCGCCGCTTTTCGTAGGCACGCAGGCTGATGGCGGACAGCAGAGCAAGAAAACCGAACAGACCGAATAACGCCCAAACGTCACGACGCCAGCCCTGCAAGATAGAATCGAGGTCGCGGCTGATGCTGACGACCAGCGTGCTATCCAGATTCAGCGTCGTGGGCAGCAGCGTCCGCAGCGCCAGCATCACCGGCTCCGCACCAGCCACCTCTACCCGGGGGTACACACTGGTTTCCTGCCCCCCTGCCATATGTTGAAGAAAGGGACTGCCGGGCGCCGGGCTATCCTGAGGCGAATCGCTGGCAGACGTTCTGCCCTCGGACTGTTCGTGAATGAATTCCACGCCATCGCCATGCCAGATGGCGCTGCGCATGTTGGATGCGTAGAACACCGAGCCCAGCAGATCACGGAAATACTCCGGATCGAGCGTTGCGGTAATCACGCCGGCAAAGCTGCCGTCAGCTGCGTGTAGCGTGCGCGTCGCAGCGATGGCATACACATCGAGGGCGGTCTTGAAGGGGGCCGACATGAACAGCACGTCGGCATCGGGACGGCTCATCACCAACTGAAAGTAGTCGCGTTCGCCGAAGTCATACATGTCCGGCGCCGTGCGATTCGAGCCCTGTGCCACGCCCTGGGCATCGAGAATCAGCAATGTACGGATCGCCGGCATGGCTGATTTGAGCAGCCCCAGCCGCTGGTCGAGTTCTGCGCGCGGCAGATTCAGCAGCTCGATTGCATCATCCTGCAGAGTCTGCAGAACCTGGTCGACGCTTCGCAGTTGCTGTTCCAGATTCTCGGTGACGACGCGCGTCTGGGTGAGCAGCTGGCTTGTTTCATGCTCGCGCACCTCCATGAAGAGGCGATAAGCATAGAGCGCAAAGACGACAGCCAATACGGAAAGTAGCAGCAGCAAAGCCTGCCAGTGTGGACGAGCAGGGAATCGCTGTGGGGAGAATTGCTGGTTTGACATGGGATACTGGAGGCCCTGAAATTCGCTCTATCCCTGAATAATTGTAATTCGACGCAGCGATTATAAGCGCGAAAACTGCCAACTCGTGCACGATCTGTAACAAATCATCCAGTAAATTTGCGACCTCCCGGAGGCTCGTGGGAAATTTCGGGAAATTTGGGGGCGGTAGAAATTTGGGGTCAGAGGAAGGTGATTCCGACAGTGGTGCCGACGCCGACATCGCTCTCGATGCTGATCCGCCAGCCCAGGCGGTCGCAGATGCGTTTGACGAGGTTCAGGCCCAGGCCCGTGCCACCCGATTTGCTGCTGAAGGTTCTCTCGAATAT
>JAUSMU010000130.1 GCA_030645995.1 Gammaproteobacteria bacterium
CAACCCGCACCGAGGAGTCGTCTCCATGCTTAGAAAATTTACGCTGACGCTGCTGGCCGTTTGTTGCACTCCTTATTGCGTACCGGCGCTTGCCGACGAAGTGAATATCTATTCCGCCAGGCAGGAAAATCTCATCAAACCCATCCTGGATATCTTCACAGAGCGCACCGGCGTGACCGTGAATCTGGTGACGGGTTCTGCGGATGAACTGATCCAGCGTCTGACTCTGGAGGGGGGTAACTCGCCGGCGGACATGCTGATCGCCGAAGACGTTGGCCGCCTCTATCGTGCCAAGGAGGCTGGTGTTTTGCAGGCTGTGGAGTCTGCCGCCATCAACGACATCATTCCCGCCCAGTATCGTGATTCCGAGGGTTATTGGTATGGCCTGACGCTGCGTTCACGCGTCATCATCTATGACAAGGCGCGTGTGAATCCTGCGGATCTGTCCACTTATGCCGATCTGGCCGATCCGAAGTGGGACAACAAGATCTGCGTGCGATCTTCCGGCAATATCTACAATCAGTCTCTGGTGGCGTCGATGATCAGTCGCAATGGTGTTGAGGCGACTGAGGCCTGGGCTACGGGGCTGGTAGCGAACTTTGGCCGCCCGCCGCAGGGCGGCGACCGTGAGCAGATCAGTGCAGTGGCAGCAGGTCAGTGCGATCTCGCCATCAGCAACACCTACTACTTCGGTGGCATGCTCAAGTCCACCAATGAGGCAGAGCGCAAGGCGGCTGCGGCCGTAGCCGTGTTCTTCCCGGATCAGAATGGCAATGGCGCGCACATGAACATCAGCGGTGCGGGTATTACCAAGGCTGCGAAGAATCGCGATGCCGCCGTGCAGTTGATGGAATTCCTGGCTGGTGAAGAAGCGCAGGCCTGGTACGCAGAAGTGAACAACGAGTTCCCGGTGCGTGCCGATGTGCCTGCCAGCGAGGTGCTGCAGTCCTGGGGAACCTTTAAGGCTGACAATCTTGCGCTGGAAGAACTCGGCATCCATAATGCCGAAGCAGTCCGCCTGATGGACAGAGCCGGCTGGCAGTAACAAGGGTGGCCGCCACCGCCCGCACCTGACAAGCAGATGTCTCCATGATCAATAGTGTGGACAGGGCCCCGGAAGGGGCCTTGTCGTCTCTGAAAACCGGGTTTTACAGCCGTCTCCCCATGCTGGGTATCCTGCTGCTGTGTCTGCTGCTCAGCGTGCCGGTGCTCACCATTCTCACGTCGATTACCAGCAGTAGCGACGGCGTCTGGCAACACCTCTTTGACACGGTGCTCGGCGACTATGTCACCCATTCCCTGACGCTGCTGGTGGGCGTTGGTCTCGTGGTGCTGGTGCTCGGCATCGGGCCGGCCTGGCTGGTGACGATGACCCGCTTTCCGGGCAGCCGCATACTGGAGTGGGCGCTGGTGCTGCCACTCGCCATGCCCGCCTACATAATTGCCTACTCCTATTCAGGGATGCTTGACGTCGGCGGGCCGCTACAGGTGTGGATTCGCGAGACGTTCGACGTGCGCTTC
>JAUSMU010000131.1 GCA_030645995.1 Gammaproteobacteria bacterium
GGCCGAACTGATCGCCGAGCTGTGCATCAGCAATGCCCAGAGCCGTCTCAAAGCCAGCAAGAAGGTCGAGCGCAAGCGAGTGACGTCCGGCCCGGCACTGCCCGGCAAGCTGGCCGATTGCTCCACGCAGGACGTGATGGCCGGCGAACTGTTTCTGGTGGAAGGGGACTCTGCGGGCGGCTCTGCGAAGCAGGCCCGTGACCGCGAGACCCAGGCGATCATGCCGCTGCGCGGCAAGATTCTGAACACCTGGGAGGTGGACTCCAGCGAGATTCTCGCCTCTCAAGAAGTGCATGACATCGCCGTGGCGCTGGGCGTCGATCCCGCCTCCGACGACATCAGCGGCCTGCGCTACGGCAAGATCTGCATCCTCGCCGATGCCGACTCCGACGGACTGCACATCGCCACACTGCTGTGTGCGTTGTTCGTTCGGCACTTCCGTCCAGTAGTGCGTGCCGGCCACATCTATGTGGCCATGCCGCCGCTTTACCGCATCGATGTGGGCAAGGAGGTCTATTACGCGCTCGACGAACAGGACAAGAACGGCATCCTCGACAGGCTGGTCGCCGAGAAGAAGAGCGGCAAACCCAACGTGCAGCGTTTCAAAGGCCTCGGCGAGATGAACCCGCTGCAGCTGCGCGAGACCACCATGAACCGCGACACGCGGCGCCTCGTGCAGCTGACGCTGGACGACGTGGAGCACGCCGCCGACACCGACGAGATGCTCGACATGCTGCTCTCCAAGAAGCGCGCGGGCGACCGCAAGACCTGGCTCGAAGAGAGTGGGAATCTGGCCGATCTGGCCGAATAACAATAGAAGCACACCATGACCCAGAACATTACAGTGAACGAGGACGGCGTCGAACAGATCGCCCTGAGCAGCTACTCGCAGCAGGCCTATCTGAATTACTCGATGTACGTGATCAATGACCGCGCGCTGCCGCATATCGGCGATGGCCTCAAGCCCGTGCAGCGGCGCATCGTCTATGCGATGTCCGAGCTGGGGTTGAAAGCCGGCGCCAAGTTCAAGAAATCCGCGCGCACCATCGGCGACGTGATCGGCAAGTTCCACCCGCATGGCGATTCGGCCTGTTATGAGGCGATGGTGCTGATGGCACAGCCTTTCAGCTATCGCTATCCGCTGGTCGATGGGCAGGGCAACTGGGGCTCGCCGGACGATCCCAAGTCCTTCGCCGCGATGCGCTACACCGAATCCAAACTGCGCAAGTATGCCGACCTGCTGCTCTCCGAGCTGGAACAGGGCACGGTGGATTGGAAGCTGAATTTCGATGGCACACTGGAAGAACCGCAGATTCTACCCGCCCGCTTGCCGAACGTGTTGCTCAATGGTGGCAGTGGCATTGCAGTGGGCATGGCCACCGACATTCCTCCACATAACCTGCGTGAGGTGGCGAGCGCCTGCATTCATCTTCTGGAGAATCCGGCTGCACCGTTGAGCGACTTGTTGTTGCACATCAAAGGGCCGGATTTTCCGACAGCCGCCGAGATCATTACCCCGCGCGCCGATATC
>JAUSMU010000133.1 GCA_030645995.1 Gammaproteobacteria bacterium
AGTGTTGAAGGGCGAGGCTCCCGCGTGCGATTTGAGCTGAACGGTGTCGTAGCAGCTTTTCACAAGCCGCATCCGGGAAAGGAAATCAAAGCCTACCAAATCAAAATCGTCAGAGACTTTTATATGAATCTGGAATAGCACTATGAACATCATGCACTACAAGGGCTACTCGGCCCCCATCGAATACAGCGATGAAGATCAATGCCTGGTAGGTCGTCTGGCGGGCATCGACGATCTGATAGGCTTTCACGCGGACTCCGTCACAGAACTCAGGAAGGAGTTTGAAGAGGCGGTGGACGACTACCTGGAAGCGTGCGAGAAGCTGAATCGCAAACCACAGCGTCCATACTCTGGGAAGTTGATGCTAAGAATTGACCCCGTCCTGCATGCGAAAGCTGCCGCGCGTGCCGAGGCTGAGAGCAAGAGTCTGAATGCTTGGGCACAGGAGGCTCTGCAGCGCGCGACGTCCTGATTCGATCTCTCTCCCGGGTTGAGTGGTGCTGCACAAACCTACTAGCAGGATATTATCAGACCTCAAGCATACTGATCCCAGGTACTTCATGACACATCACATCCTGACCGACATCTCCGCCAGCATCTCCGAGCTGAAGGCTAACTCTATGAAAGTCGTCGCTCGCGGAGAAGGCATGCCCGTTCTCGTTCTAAACAGGAATGAACCAGCCTTTTACTGCGTTCCCGCGAAAGCCTATGAAGCATTGATGAATCTCGTCGAGGACATGGAGCTTTTGGCTCTCGCCAATGGTCGCATTGACGAAGAAAGTATAAAAATTTACGTCAACGATCTATTGGCGTCGATTTGAAACGCGATGCCTTAAGTTGAACGCACTCGTCAACGCATTGCGCGCCGTGGCAGCGGGCGATGAGCATCAATCTCTCATCATCGTTTTTTTGAACGCATCACTTTTTATGATCTGCGGATTGAGAGCGCTCTGGCCAGAATTGTGGATGGCGGTTACGCTGGATTAATATTTATTTGTTAAAATATAGGTGGATATTTGTCAGCAAAATCATTGAGATATGGCTATAATGTGTATTAATAAACAGTGTTTTAGATCCATGCGTTTGCGGCCTTTCCAAGGAGGAATCGTCCCATGTCACAGCTCGCTTCTCTTGCTCTAATCCCTGCAGACAATGCCGCGCTCAGCGACGAGATTACCCGTCTCGCCGGGCACATCAACGCCGCCCAACATCGCTTCCTGACACTGCTCGCTGCGCTCATCGAGCGCGACGCATGGGAGGGTCACGGCATCAAATCGCCCGCCCATTGGCTCAACTACCACTGCGGCATTGATCTGGGCGCTGCGCGTGAAAAAGTGCGCGTCGCGAAGAGCCTGCAACAACTTCCGGGCATCGATGATGCTTTCCGCTCTGGCACGATCAGCTACTCCAAAGTGCGCGCTATGACCCGTTCCGCGACGCCGGAAAATGAACAGATGCTGCTGCAGGTGGCGCTTCATGGCACCGCGCTGCACGTCGAGCAACTGGTGCGAAAATATCGCCGTACAGAATGCCTGACGGATGACCGCCGTGACGAGAGCCAGTACGAAGCGCGCGAACTCACCTGCTACTTC
>JAUSMU010000135.1 GCA_030645995.1 Gammaproteobacteria bacterium
AGAGGTGGACCCCGGAATTCGGACAGTCGTATAAGGTGTAAAATATACGATTAACGAAGGAGGAAACCTGAAGATGAGCAAGACAAAAAGGACGAGGTATTCAGCAGAGTTTAAGGCAAAGATAGCCCTTGCAGCGTTGAGGGAAGAAGCAACAATCGCAGAGATAGCGATCAAATTCGGAGTACATCCTAACCAGGTTGGCCAGTGGAAGCGCCATGCAGTTGAAGGGATAGCTGATGTATTTTCCGGCAAGATCGGGCAGAAGGATGTAGACCATGAGACGCAAGTCAAGGATCTGCACGCAAAGATCGGGCAGCTGACAGTGGAGCGGGATTTTTTAGCGAAAGCCTTCGGTCGATGAGCCGTGTCAGGAGGAAAGAGATGGTAGAAGCACACCATCATAGGCTAAGTATAGTAAAGCAGTGCAGTCTGCTCAAAATCAGCCGCTCATCACTGTACTACGAGGCAATGGGAGAGTCGCCCCTTAACCTTAAGCTGATGAGGCTGATAGATGAGCAGTTCCTTGAGACGCCCTACTACGGAGCGCGGCAGATGGCCCGGTATCTGCGGAGGCAGGGATACTGGACAAACCGGAAACGGATAAGACGGCTAATGTTTAAGATGGGGCTAATGGCGATATACCAGAAGCCCAATACGAGCAAGCCACATCCTGAGCATAAGATATATCCTTATCTTTTGAGAGGCATAGACATACAAAAGCCGAATCAGGTCTGGTGCGCTGATATAACTTACATACCAATGAGAAAGGGATTTCTGTATCTGATGGCGGTCATGGACTGGCACAGCAGAAAGGTTCTCAGTTGGAGGCTCAGCAATACCCTTGATACGGATTTCTGTGTAGGGGCTCTTGAGGAAGCCATCTCCAGATATGGCAAGCCTGATATCTTCAACACCGATCAGGGCAGCCAGTTTACGAGTTTTGATTTTACACAGGCGCTCAAGGATGCCGGAGTAAAGATCTCTATGGACGGCAAGGGCAGATGGATGGATAATGTCATGATAGAGAGGCTTTGGAGGTCACTGAAATACGAATGCGTTTATCTTCATGCATTTGAGACAGGCAGTGAGGTAAAAAGCGGAATCGGCAAGTGGTTCAATCGATACAACACAGAGCGGCCTCATTCTTCTCTGGACGACAAGACCCCTTATGAGGCATACTGGAATCTGCCTATTGGCGGATATAGGAAATCAGAACAGCTTTTGGAGGCGGCATGATGGCCGGTGCATTCCACCTTAAATCAGCCCCTAACCTGTCCAATGGATGGGGTCCACCTCT
>JAUSMU010000137.1 GCA_030645995.1 Gammaproteobacteria bacterium
TGCCCCTGAAAATCAGCCTGCCAGCTTCCCAGTATAAGCTCCTGCTTCGAGGGGCCCGCCATTCCGGCACAGGCACTCAACACCAGCAACAACATGACAGCAGTAAACTTTCTTGCATGACTCATTCTGTACTTACCTCTTGGCAATGGGATCAGGATTGATTCGCAACAAATACTAAGCCAATGCGACGCCAGTGCATAGCGTCGCCCCGTCGCGACGCGGTGAGCGTGACCCGCCACGCCGACTGTCTGTCGCACAGGCATCCCGGTGAAATTCTGCTAAGCTTGCGCGCTCTGGAAATAGCAGGCCGACTTAACTATCACGCAACAGCAGTCTACAGGAGGTTGAGACAAGGATATGACGATCAAGGCAGGTATCTACAGGCACCACAAGAATAATCTGTACCAGGTCATCGGCGTCGCCCGTCACAGTGAAACGGAAGAAGAGCATGTCGTCTACCGCCCACTGTACGGGGATCGCGGGCTGTGGATACGCCCGCTCGCGATGTTTGATGAGACCATCGAGGTCGATGGTCGGCAGATCAAACGTTTTACTTTCGTCGAAGAATAGAAGCGCAGAACAGACCCACGGAGGTCAGAGGCTCTGCTCCGCGCGCCGCTGTGCTTCCTTGGCTTCGAGCTTCTCACGGCGACGTCGCTCGATGGTCTCGGCCATGGATTCACCGATATGAGATTCACCGCGCTCCTTCGCCAATTGCACCTGCCGCTCGCGTTCGGCATAACGGCGCACCTGCTCCTCATTGTGCTGGTCAAAGCAATGTGGACAGCTCACCCCTCGCACATAAAGTGCTGACTGCTGTTCCTCTTCGGTAATCGGCATGCGGCAGGCGTGACACTGGTCGTACTTGCCCTTCTCCAGCTGATGATTCACCGTCACGCGATTGTCGAACACGAAGCACTCGCCCTCCCAGAGCGAGTCCTCTTCAGGAACTTCTTCCAGATATTTCAGGATACCCCCCTCCAGGTGATAGACCTCGTTGAAACCTTGCGCCTTCATGAATGCGGTCGATTTTTCACAGCGGATGCCGCCGGTGCAGAACATGGCCACCTTCTTGTGCTTCTGCGGATCGAGATTCTCTTTGGCGTATGCCGGAAACTCGCGAAAGGTTTCGGTGTTCGGATTGATCGCATAGCGGAAGGTTCCGATTTTGACCTCGTAGTCGTTACGGGTGTCCACCAGTATCACGTCGGGATCGGAGATCAGCTGGTTCCAGTCGCTGGGTTTTACATAAGTGCCAACGATGTGATTGGGGTCGATATCCTCGACGCCCATGGTCACGATCTCTTTCTTGAGTTTGACCTTGGTGCGATAGAAGGGATTCTCATCGGCATGGGATTCTTTCGCCTCCAGAGACTGCAGACGCGGATCGGCGCGCAGCCAGGCCAGCACACGGTCAATCCCTTGTCGCGGGCCAGCGATGGTGCCGTTGATCCCTTCGGCGGCCAGCAGGAGAGTGCCACGCACCTGGTTCTCACTCATAAGATCGTGCAGCGGTGTACGCAGGGCTTCAAAATCGGGCAGGCGGGCGAATTTGTATAGCGCCGCCACTACTATCGTAGACATAACAACCTCTCAATTGCCGCCTGGACCGTAAATCCAGCGCAAAGTTAATGGTATCAAAGCCGGGCTGACCGAAGTCTGCCGCAGCGGACGCGATTTTAACTCAGTTGGGGTTATCGTTGAAAACCGTGTGCACTACTTATGCGCTGGATCAAGTTATGCGCTGGATCAAGTGATGAGTTGGATCAAGCCTCATGCCCCCGGATTACCTCCAGGAAAGCGGCGCCATATTTGTCGAGCTTGCTCTGACCGACACCGCTGATGCCGAGAAACTGCTGCTCCGTCAACGGCCGGTAATGCACCATGTCCATCAGACTGGCGTCGTGAAAGATCACATAAGGCGGCACATCGTTCTCATCTGCCAGCGTCTTGCGGCAGCGCCGCAACGCCTCCCATAGCACCCTGTCGGCGTCGGCGACGATCTGGGTGCTGCTGCGGGACTTCTTCTCCGGCTTGACTACTGGCTCCTGCACATCAATGCGCAGAGCGATGGACTCTTCGCCCTTGAGCAGCGGCCGCGCCTTCTCGCTCAAGTGCAATCCACCGTAAGTGGCATGATCCACACTCAGAAAACCACGCGCCACCAGTTGTCGAAACACCGAGCGCCAGGCGTTGCCTTCCAGTTCCTTGCCAATGCCGTAGGTGGAAATCTGGTGATGGTTGTTCTGGAATATCTTGTCGGAATCTGCGCCGAGCAAGACGTCGATCAGATAGTTGACGCCGAAACGCTGGCCGGTGCGGTACACACAGGATAGCGCCTTGCGAGCTGCCTGCGTGCCGTCCCAGGTCGGCACTGGATTAAGACAGGCATCGCAATTACCACAGAAATCCGGACCCGATTCTCCAAAGTAATGCAGCAGTGCGTGACGACGGCAGGTGGTGATCTCGCACAGGCCGAGCATCGCATCCAGCTTGGCGCGCTCGATGCGCTTGAATTTCTCGTTGCCCTGCGAGGCGTCCATCATCTGCCGCAACATGATCACGTCCTGCAGACCGTAGACCATCCACGCAGTCGCTGGCTCACCGTCGCGACCGGCACGGCCGGTTTCCTGATAGTAAGCCTCCAGACTCTTGGGCAAATCCAGATGCACGATGAAACGCACGTCGGGTTTGTCGATGCCCATGCCAAAAGCGATGGTAGCTACGACAATGACACTGTCTTCACGCAGGAAGCGCTGCTGGTTGCGCTGGCGTTGTTCCGCACTCAGGCCCGCGTGGTAGGGAACTGCGGTGAAGCCCTGCTCTACCAGCCAGGCGGCAGTGTCGTCGACCTTCTTGCGCGACAGGCAGTAGACGATTCCAGCATCGTTCTCGTGTTCACGGCGCAGAAAGCGCAGCAACTGCTGACGCGGATTCTGCTTCTGAGTAATGCGGTACTGAATGTTGGGACGGTCAAAGCCGCTGACGAAATGCCGCGCGTCCACCAGCCCCAACCGTTCGGCGATCTCGGCGCGGGTATTCGCATCGGCGGTGGCCGTCAGCGCGATGCGTGGCACCTCGGGAAAGTGCTGCTCCAGCAACGACAACTGCAGGTAATCCACGCGGAAGTCGTGTCCCCACTGGGAGACGCAATGCGCTTCGTCGATAGCGAACAGCGCGATGGGAATACTGTGCAGCAGCTCAATCGTCGCCTCCTGATTGAGGCGCTCGGGGGCAACGTAAAGCAGGTCGAGATTACCCTCGCGCAGATCGCGCAACACAGCACGCTGGGCTTCGGGAGTCAGTGAGGAATTGAGGAAACTGGCGCGCACCCCGAGTTCTTGCAGCGCATCGACCTGATCTTGCATCAATGCGATCAACGGAGAGACCACAATGCCCACACCAGGGCGCAACAACGAAGGAATCTGGTAGCAGAGCGACTTGCCGCCGCCCGTGGGCATCAGTACGAGGCAGTGACGCCCAGCCAGAACCTCATCGATGATCTCGCTCTGCGGACCACGGAAATGCTCATAACCGAATATGTCTTTAAGGATTTGTACGGGGGTGGTTTTCATCGGCGGCGATTATGACAGGTTTCATCGGGGAAAGTGCCTCACAAAACAGTCTAGCTCATAATCCAAAATCAGTGAGCGTGGGAGCGGGCCCGCCCGCGATTAAACTACCAATCCCGCCACCTTCTCCCCAACCTCGCCACCTCACACTACCCCGCCTCAAATAGTTTCCAACGAAATCAGAACCCTAAACCCTGGCACGCCGCCTGCATCGCTCTCCCTACATCCATAGCCTCAAGGAGCCCTATACACCATGCCTCTCCCCAGACCTCGCTTCCGCCCTCTTCCCTTTGCCTACAAGATCGTCGGCATCATGCTGGTCGCCTGCTTCCTGCTCATCGGCCTGGCAGGTCTGATCCTGCCAATCATCCCCGGCATTCTCTTCCTGTTCCTCGCGCTCTATGTGCTCACACGAATCTCTCGCCGCGCTGCGGCTTACGCGCACAGCCAGCCCTGGTTCAATCGCGGGGTGCGCCACATGCGCGCGACGGACGGCCTCTCGGTTGGCGAGCGCTGCAAGTTTGGATTGTGGGTGATGGCGAGAGGGATGGTGAACGGAGTCGAGTGGGGAATTTCACGACTCAGGCGGATGGTTGGTGACTGAAATATCGAGCGCATACAAAAGCTCAATGGGGTAAGGAAGTTGAAGGCCTGGGAATTCTTCTTTGGGAAAATATTTTAATTCAACGGTTTCATTATCCAGGACGGCATCGGGTTGAATCTGACCAGTGCAGTAAAACAAAAGGATAACGTACTCCACTTCATGCCCATTTGAGTATGTGTAGCGAAAACCCGATCCGCCAAATGCTTCAATCAGCCTGAGCTGTGAGGCAACGATTCCTGTTTCTTCGAGCAGCTCTCTTGCCATTGCTTCAGATGGAGTTTCTCCTATTTCTATTGCTCCAGCAGGGAGACTCCACGTTCCATCGCCCTTGCGCTGTAGTAACAAGCGCCCCTGCTCATCGTGAACAATGCCAGCAACTCCAGGCATTAATATTCTTTTATTGCCAACAAGATTTCTTAACCAATGGTAGTAGGGCGACATTTAATTTCCTATAGGGATTGCTGATATTGGATCGCAGTCACTTCAATCTCTCCAACTGCCCCTTGCGCCGCACAATGTTCTTGTAATCCCACTGAATGTCTCGCGCCTTTGCCAGCCAACGCCTCAGGTTTTGCACATCGATCTGGTCAGCTGCAATGTATCGAGCTTCGGCCGCTTTGAAACTGCCCTCGTCCTTCAGTTCTTTCTCTTCAAAGGATTGACCACTCCAGAACAGGAGGCGGACACAGCCCTTGAGTTTGCTGTAGCCGACCACGGGGTTCCCTTCCAGAAACCACACAGGATGGGTGTGCCATATCTTGTTTTCTGCTTCCGGTAGATTCTCGTCGATATCTCTGGCCAAGCGGTCACAGATTTCCTGCTCCGCCCCAGCGAGTGAGTTGTTGTATTTTATTATGTCGGGGTGCATTGAAGGCTCCGGGGTTGCTGGACTCTGTATGTGGCGGCAGCTTTCACTGCATGACATTCGAACATGAGGGTACACGAAAGACCCAGTGTTTTGGACATCCCCTTGTGGAAGGTTAGACCGCATTCTTGGCTCGCGCTAGACTGACCAGATGTTGCTCAGTTAGAGGTGATGCTATGCATTCTTGGCCAGCACAGGACGCTGAAGCTCGGTTCAGTGAACTCCTGGAACAGTGCTTGACTGAAGGTCCGCAGATGGTAACAAAGCAAGGTGCGGAAGCTGCTGTTTTAGTGCCTGTCGAAGACTGGCATCGACTTCAAGCGGCTGCTCCACCCTCACTGAAAGAAATGCTGCTGTCGAATCAGGGGCGGACCGAGAAGCTTACGCCAGCCAGAGGCAAGGCTCGAAGGTGAGGTTCTCGCCCAATCAAGGGTGGCACTCCGATTCAAGTGCTGCTCAAGCTGCTTAAAATTTGGATCAGACGAACATGAACAAAATCAGCCCTCACATTCACAGCCATACACTGGCTATCGCGATTGGGCTCACCGCGATACTTGCAAGTCAAGTGGCCACCGCTCAACAAGTTAGTCCTCCGCCGCAGGTTCAACCGGCGACAGTTGCCGATATCCCGGCCATAGCCAAAGCAATGGCGCAGAATGTGACCCCCTCGGGGATGCCCAAGAGTTATGCAGAACCCTCCAATGATTATTATCGCGAAATATTCAAAGGCCGAGAGAACGCCCCTGAATCGGTCATTGAAAGATTGATGATCCGTTATGACCTGAACATCTATGACGGAGCTGTGTGGCAGATCGCGTTGTCACTGCAAAAGTATCCTGCCTACCAACAATTGGTGGACGCGCAGACACAGCGCCTGTTAAGCGGAAAATCCGGCAGTTTGGGTATTCTGGCCCAATCACCGACGTTTACGTATAACGGGCAAGCTGTGACAGGCGACGGTGCCTTTATCTTTCGTTCGATATCCGACATGTACGGGCCCATGACAGACCCTCTGACCAACAGCTCTGTCGCGCCAGCAGGATTCCCTCAAGCTGAACATGGCTTACATAAAGCCGATTTCCGACCGGTGTTGGGAGAAAATGCATGGGCGACCATCATCGGCCCGCTGCAAAGTGCCTACCTTAAATACAGCCCGCAAATTCCTCTGGACTCCCCGGAGATGCGCCTCGCTGTCAGCAAGTTAGAGACCTTCGAAATCATGCAGGATGCCTTCACCGGAGGCGTTTTGTATGCGCCCACAGGCACTTCTGAATCGCAGGAAGGCGGAATATCCGCCGAAAACAATATCTCACTTCTGGCCGGTCTGCGTATGTTGCGAGAGGCAATAGGGACACGAGAGCCGACCACGACCAGGCTCATTGACGAACTCATCACCCGCGACGCCAAAGGCCCGGGCATCGAAGACTATTTCAAAGAGCGTGTTTACAATTCTGCCGGGGGAATATTGAGCTCAGGAGGATTTGTGAGTCGTGGATTAGACGGCAGCCCTCACTATGCACCCTATGAGAATCTGGCGGTGGATGTGCAAACCTGGGGCCTGACTGTTCTGGGTGCAGATTGGGTGGATGAGCAGTTCGGCGAGGGCACCGCGTTCAGGATCTGGAGTAACACCAAACAACGTGCGGGTCTGGTGCAGGATGGTGTGCTGCTAGGCGTCGGTTACACCGATGGCAGCAACATGCTTTCCGGCGAATGGACGCTGGGTGCTGTGCTCATGGCCAAAGAAATGGCCAGGACCTATCGCACCAGCCATCCGGATTGGGCACAGGCGTTGAATCGGGATGCCGACACGATGCTGCTCGGCGTGCAAGCGCTAAAAGTCACGAACCCCGACGGCTCGATCGGTTATTTATACGCCAACA
>JAUSMU010000142.1 GCA_030645995.1 Gammaproteobacteria bacterium
CAAAAGGCTTGAGCTCTAAATGTGGGAGCGGGCCCGCCCGCGAAGCACTCTCCAAACAACGCACCGAGGTCGTCCCCACCGCAATCACCCTCCCCCCCCTCGCCTTACAAACACGAACCTTCTCACAAACCTCCGCACTCACCTCAATACGCTCACTATGCATCTTGTGCTGCAGCGGATCATCGACGCGCACGGGCTGAAAAGTCCCGGAGCCGACATGCAGCGTCACAAACGCCTGCTCCACGCCCAGCTCACGAATGGCATCCAGCAGCGCCTGATCGAAGTGCAGCCCCGCCGTCGGCGCCGCCACCGCCCCATGCTTGCGGCTGTAAACGGTCTGGTAACGCTCCCGATCCGCCAGCTCGTCGCCCCTCTTTATATAGGGCGGCAAGGGGATATGGCCGTAGACCTCCAGCAACTGAGTGAGGGTCACGCCCTCTGCAGATTCGCCTTTGCCCCCAACGACGAAGCGCAACCGGTAAAACTCGTCCTCCCGCCCCAGCACCTCGGCCACCAGCGGCGGCGCACGCCCATCATCGGGACGCGCAAAGATCAACCGCACACCGGGCCGTGGCGACTTGCTCGCCCGCACCTGCGCCAACGCCTCGCGCTCGCCCAGCACCCGCTCGATCATCACCTCGATCCGGCCACCCGTGTCCTTCACGCCCAGCAGGCGCGCCGGAATCACCCGCGTGTCATTGAAAACCAGCAGATCGCCCGGGCGCAGATACTCGATCAAATCAGAGAAATGGCGATGCTCCAGCGCGCCGCTGTCGCGCCGCATGCACAGCAGCCGACTACCCGTGCGCTCGGCCGGGGGATAGTGCGCAATCAGCTCATCGGGCAACTCATAACTGAAATCAGACAGGTGCATGGGGTGGGCGCTCTCCGGCGGCGGCTCTTCAAGGGGATGCGAGTTTGCCTGACACAGGCCGGAAAACCAAGCATCAGGCGGCCTGGAGCCAGAATCGCGAATGGTCTGGAGGGCAGATAGAAAGGCACTTTCCGGCCATTGCGCGATCAGAAAACGCTGTTATAATGGCCGCCCTTCCAAGCTGCCGGAGTGGCGAAATTGGTAGACGCGCCGGACTCAAAATCCGGTGTTAGAGATAACGTGTCGGTTCAAGTCCGACCTCCGGTACCAAA
>JAUSMU010000146.1 GCA_030645995.1 Gammaproteobacteria bacterium
AGAGGTCTCGCTCAACGGCGTGGCGTTGTTCGCGACATATGTCTTGCTCTCGGCAGGCAGCCCCGTGAAAGGGAACTGTTGGAGATAGGTTGTCTCTGTTCGCATGCCGGTCTGCTCGTCCAGCACAGACATCTTGTGGAAACCCAGCATGCCTCTACCGGCAGGCTGGACCTTCATCCCCGCATAGCTATAAGACATCGCGCTGGTGGCATCGATATTGAAAGACGCAGTCTGATCATCAAACGCGGGCGTCTTGTTGCGAACCTGACTGACGACGTAGCGGGGAGCGATGTAATCGACAACCACTGGGCCCCAATTTTTGCTCAATGCGTCCGACTCACGAACATACACTGAGGCATCGGTCATGGGCTTGTAGTCGATGTGCTTCTCATTGCCAAGACCGTCTCGGATTTTGGTAATCAGATTGTAGGCTTTTGTGGAATTTGTTGCCGTAGCGGCTGTTCGCCCCAGAAATACGCCTGTGTTGAAATTGACGTAGTCATCCAGTCCGTCACCGTTAATGTCGAGGAATGATCCTGCCGGGCCAAAGGGTTCGTAATAATTTGTGTATGCGATATCGATGGCCTTGGTGGGATCTTCCTCAAAAATCCCATTTTTCCAGAGCAAAACTTTAAGTCTGGGGGTATTAACCTCCTTATAGACAAAGTCCAGATAACCGTCCTGATTGTAGTCGATCAGGCTGTGCAACAATTGATTTGCAATGCTGGCAGCAATCAACGTATCCCGCATGTTCGCTCCACCATTGAAGATGATACGACCGCCATCGCACACGAGGTCAGGTAAGCCATCGCTATTTAAATCGACTGGCCAGCACCGTGTATTACCCCCATAGTTCAGGCGGGCAAGGCCCCAGAATGTGAACCCACCTGAGGGATTTCCCTTGAAGATAAACTCAGCGGCTACCAGCGGCGTTGGCTGACAAGAGTATTCGGGAGGATCCTCGGTCACATAGTTACACTGACGATGGTATACGGGCATGTGAATATCGGGTATTCCATCCCTCGTGAAGTCTGTGCCAAACTTCACTTCGTCAATATGTTGTGCCGCCAACTGGCCAACTTGAAAAGATGATTGAACCAAACTGCCAGCGCTATTATAGGCACTACTGATCAGAGAATTTATCGTGCTCTCGGTAATGTACACCGACTCAGTGGAGAATCGGAACGGCCCGTTAAGCTGCTGAGGATCAGGCTCCAGATATCGAATTTTAAAGTCATAAAGCAGATCGATCTCTCCGTCAGAGTTGAAGTCAGAAAACTGGGCCTTTGTTGAAGTGCTCGCGTAGCCGAGATCCGCGATCAGAACGACAGGGGTCGTCTCGTAACCCCGGACTCCTCCTCCAACATCCTTGTTCAAGAAAAGGTTAAGGGTCTCAGTGCCGTTAGCAGCAGAAACCACGAGAAAATCAGCATAGTTGTCGTGGTTGTAATCGGTAACCGTCCATCCATAGATTTCATTGAAACTACTGGATTCGTAACTGGTCGTCACCAGAGTGCTGCCTGTTGACATGGCCACACGAAACGAGAAATCTCCTGACGCCCCCTCAATCCAAATCAAGTCACGATTCGAGTCACCGTCTACGTTGGCAGTGATGCTGGAAGACTTTGTAACCTCTGGTCTGGTCGTGCTGGGTGGCGGCTCTATATAGTTTTCAAATCCGACAACATTTGTACTGGTGGTTGAGAAGGAGAAATCCGTTGCCTGATCAGACCAAGTGAATACCGTAGGACGAAGACAAACGGCTCCGGCGCATTCGGTGACGCTGTGAACTTTAGTGGAGTTGTTTCGACCGATGGTTGAGACTTCGTCTTTATACGCAATATTGAAAGTCCGAATTATCCCTCCGGGGGAACCTGCGGCCACGTAGGAGGCTGAAATTGATTTGAGTCGAGTGTCAGTCAGGGTCGGTAATCCAGGATAGCTGAATGATTTGGAAATGTCCGGTCTCACCCCGGGGTTATCGTATACGAAATTTACTTTTGCATACGATCCTGGCTCTGACGCTGCATAGCCAATAGCGAGCAGCCGTATATTGCCGTAGTCAGCATCGCCCATATACTTTGGATTATAATATTGATAGGCAATTTTATTGGCGCTATTTGTGGCGAAACTGTGAGCGTCATATTTT
>JAUSMU010000153.1 GCA_030645995.1 Gammaproteobacteria bacterium
GTCAGCTCCAGCTTTCGGTAGGTGGACACCGCCAGTTGAATCGGGCTCTTGATCTGCGTGCCCAGCGAGGCCTCGCTGTAGAAATCCTTGGACAGAAACACGGTTTCCAGAAAAGGCGCTATCTCGTAATTCGCATCTCGCAACACCTTGCCGAGCTCGCTCTGCAGGGCGGGGCTGAGTTCCTCGCGCACGAAATAGCGATAGAGTTTGCCAGCGATATAGTCCGCAGTGATGGGCTGCTCCATGATGATGTCGATGATCTGCACACCATCGAAGTTACCCGTGCGGCCGAGGAACTGCTTTTCGCCGTCGTCATGCTGATCCCGATTGACAACGAAATTCACATCCACGTAATTCCAGCCGGTGAAGGCACGGGCCGCCTCACGAATATCCATCTCGCTGTAGTGGCCTACGCCCATGGTGAACAGCTCCATGATCTCGCGGGCGAAGTTCTCATTGGGCGCGCCCTTGATGTTCACACCGGCATCCAGAAACGAGAGCATGGCCGGGTCTTGCGCCACGGCCACCATCAGATCCCGGAAATTACCCGTGCCCATGTCGTGAAACAGCGTCAGTTCATTGTGCAGCTTGCGGTAGTCACGCACCTTGCTCTCGTTGATGGCAAAATGCCCGTGCCAGAACAACGCCATCTTTTCCTGGAGTGGCGCATGGCTGGTGAGCATGCGGTTCGCCCACCAATACGCGACGCGATTGGTTTCCAGCACACTGGCGCGCAGCCAGTAGAAGAATTTGTTGACCACGGGTTGCAGCGGCCTGTTCCCCTGCGGTTTGACCTTGACACCGAGTGCCTCGCCAGTGGCCTTGGCCAGTTCGGTAGTCGCGGGGCGGCTAGGCGGAAATGGCTCCAGCCCCGGATCGTGAATGCCCGAATGGTCGAAAGGGGCCAGATGGCTGTTGTCGACATTCTCGAAGTAAACCAGTGAGCGCACGGCCTCGCTTGGGGAGAGGGCGGCAAGCGCGCTGATCTGTTCTGGCGTGCCGCCGAACCCGGCGCGCTCCAGCAGATGGGCGGCGGTTCCATAGTGCCATTCGCTTGGGCTTATGGGGGAAAGATCATCCTGCATTGATCTGCACCTGTTTTATGATTTTTTAAGTGTGATGCTGTTGTGTACGGCAAGAATAGACCGTCGGAGCGTGGCACGTCCACCCTGTGCGGGCCTTGCCCGCGATGCTCCGAAGTGGTCTATAGTTCTTGTACCGGCACAGGCACCGTCTGACAGCGGGAGGCTGATCTTGGCTGGGCCAATCAGATGGAAATGGATAGGAACCCTGAGTGTCGTTCGCCTCTATTCCATTGACGGAATATTCCATGGAGGGTATATTTTGGTCGTGCGCTGGGATGTTGAATACACAGATGAGTTTGGTCGTTGGTGGGGGGATTTGTGCGAGGACGAGCAGGAATCGTTGGCGGCATCTGTTCGACTTCTCGAAGAGTGCGGACCGGAGCTTGGGTTTCCCCACAGTTCCGGACTCAAAGGTTCACGGCACGAGCATATGAGAGAGCTCAGAACTCAACACAATGGAAGGCCATTTCGCACCTTGTACGCCTTTGATCCGCGCCGATGTGCCATCTTGTTGATTGGGGGTGACAAGACTGGCGACAAACGCTGGTACGAACGACATATCCCGATAGCCGACAATTTGTATGACATGCATATGGAACAACTTCGAAGTGAGGGACTGATTCGTGGCTAAGAAATTTTCGGAACTGCGGGCGCAGATGTCGCCTGCATCGAAGGCTCGGACAGAGGCGAAAGCGCAAGCCATGCTGGCAGAAATGCCACTCAACGAACTACGGCTGGCCCGAGGTCTGTCGCAGACGATGCTGGCTGAATTGCTACACGTGCAACAACCTTCAATCGCCAAGATTGAGAGGCGCACTGATATGTACATCTCAACTTTGCGTAGCCATATCGAGGCGATGGGAGGGCAGCTTGATATCGTGGCCCGCTTTCCTGATGGTGCTGTGAAGATCACTAATTTTGGTGAACTTGCCAGCAGCGCGAAGGAGTAAGACCACCAGCATTCCTCGCGCTCTGCTGGCGCTATTGGTGGATGCAGGGCCGCTATTTTGCGCTTATGAGCATCGACCGAGGGCGGGCGGCAAATTCCTGGCTTCCTGCCCTACGACACCCGATTCAGCTCCCGCTTCATCTCTGCGTAGGAAATCCGAATCAGCGCCTGCAGCGCGGCCGCATCGACTTCTCGTTCAGGCTTGAGCTTCACATGTCGCATGAATCTGCCGCTGCCTTCGAGCAGGCCAGCGGGATCGGGAAGCTCGGCACCATTAAAGAATCCGACATTGACGTGCGCCGTGAAGACTCCCACATAGGCGAACGCAGCATCGTTGACGCAGGCCGTAGGATAGCCGTCGTGCATGACTTCGCGCACGTCGTCGCCGCACTCACGCATCACATGGAACCAGTGCCGGGCGATGGTGCCCAGTGGGTCGGTGTGGTCATGTAACCATGCGGCTACTTCGGGATTGTGCTGCGTCGCGGTGGGAAGACGGAATAGTCTGGTCATGTTGCTGTTTCCTGTCGATTCAATTTGGGGCATAGTCCTTTCATCAATAGTCCTGTAACAAACAGTCCGAAAACAATAACCAAAACGAGGCGCCCCATGAAACTTCCCGCTCCCGTGTATCTGCTTGCCTTCTTCGTCACTTTCGGCGTCATGGCCCCGCTCTCGCTGCAGGCTGACACTCTTCCTGAAACCCGTGCAGAAAGCGTGGGCCTGTCCAGCGAGCGGCTGGAGCGCATCAATGATCTGATCGAGCGTTACATGGCCGACCAGCAGATCACTGGCGCCGTCACCATGGTAGCGCGCCACGGCCAGATTGCGCACGTGCAGAGTCAGGGCTGGATGGATAGGGAAGAGCAAAAACCCATGCGCCGCGACGCCATTTTCCGCATGGCCTCCATGACCAAGCCCGTGACCGCAGTCGCCATCCTGATGTTGCTGGAAGAAGGCAAGCTGCGCCTGTCCGATCCAGTATCCACCTTCATTCCCGAATTCACCGACACCCAGGTGGCGGTGCCAGTAGATGAAACCGCCCGGTTGGTTCCGGGAGAAATCCCGGACCATTACACGGTCCCCTCCAGCCGCGAGATCACCTTGCGCGACCTGCTCACGCATACGTCGGGCTTGGAAAGCGGGGGGCTGGGCGGACGCATCGGCAACACCATCGCCCCACGCGATACCAAGATGAGTCTGGAACAATACATCCCCACACTGGGCAAAGTGCCTTTGGATTTTCAGCCCGGCACCCGCTGGCGATACAGCGCCCTGGCCGGTATCGAAGTGCTGGGCCGCGTTGTCGAAGTCGCCTCGGGCATGACCCTTGATCGCTTTCTGCAAGAGCGCCTGTTCGATCCGCTGGGGATGGAAGACACCGCCTTCACCGTGCCTGCCGACAAGCAATCGCGACTGGTGATGCTGTACGAGCGCACGGACGAGGGGCAACTGGAGCGCAGCGAAGGCAATCCCGCCTGGCTGGACACCACCACATTGTTCGCCGGCGGCGCGGGCCTGTATTCCACCGCCGATGATTACATCCGCTTCGCACAAATGTTGGCCAACGGCGGTGAACTCGACGGTCAGCGCATCCTCGGTCTGCGCACCGTGGAACTGATGGCCTCCAATCACATTGGCGAGCTGTACGGCCCCGACGCCAACCGCGCCGAAGGCCTGGGCTTCGGCCTTGCCGTGGAAGTCGTGCTGGACCCCGTCAAGGCGGACACGCGCAGAGGCCCGGGCAGCTTCGGCTGGGGCGGCGCGTTTGGCACCTACTACTGGGTCGATCCGCACAATGACCTGGTTGGATTGCTGATGGTGCAGACGCCAGCAGATGAACTGCGGCCCGACTTCGTGAATGCCGTGGCGCAGGCGATTGTGGAGTGAGGGGGCAGTCCTATGTGCGCCATCAAACGGTCGCCAGCAATCGGCTGCTTTAGAATTCCTTGGTGAAGTAACAGGCCTGTCGATTGTCGCGCGTACTCCGTATGCCCAAAACTCGCCTGTATCGATCTCGATTTCACCAAGGCGATCAGCATGAATATTTTTCAAAGCTCACTCAAAAAATTGGCACAGCTACTGGTGCTACCACTGTTGTCGTTGATAATGCTCATGAATGTGGCAGTCGCGGCACCTTCGGCCAGTTTCTCCGCCGTCGCAAGCGGTACCACATCCCGTTTGTCTCTGACGGTGACAGTCAATGTCGCTGACGCCGATGTCGGTCTCAATGGCAATTACTATCTCGGTTACTTGTATAAGGGAGCCTGGACATTTCTCACTCCAACAGGGTGGGTGTCATACACCAGCGGCACTGTGCCAGTTTTTGCCAACGGCCCGCTCGCAAGTGCGTCTGGTGACGTCATCAGCAATGCCGATCTCAGCGCTTTGGTCGGCGCACAGGTATATGTCGGTTATGGACGTACAGAAAGTGACATGATCAACAACGGCAAGAACGCGCTGGTCTACACCGTGCCATCCAATCCCGTCGTCGTGCCCCCTGTCGGTCCGGCGCCTGTGTTGCTGGGCACTTCAGGCAACTATGCGATTCTTGCAAAAACAGCTGTCTCCACTGTGCCGGCTTCCGCGATCACCGGGAATGTCGCCGTGTCGCCCGCAGCGACTTCATTTTTGACCGGCTTTTCCTTGACCATGGTTGGCACAACGTCCGCCACGTCACCGCAAGTGACTGGCTTCCTCTACGGTGCCGACATGACCGCGCCGACCAGCACCAGCCTGACGACTGCTGTGCTCGATATGCAAACGGCTTACGCGGATGCGGCTGGGCGCATAACTCCTGACTTCCTCAATCTTGGCGCTGGCAACATTGGCGGCAAGACCCTGACGGGCGGTCTGTACAACTGGGGTACTTCGGTGATGGTTCCTGCCGACATTGCTATCTCCGGCGGCGCCAACGATGTGTGGATTTTCCAGGTTGCAGGCGACTTGAACGTCAGCCCCAATGCTCGCGTAATTCTGGAGGGCGGCGCGCTCGCCAAGAATATTTTCTGGCAGGTCTCAGGTGAAGTCATCATCAGTACCGGTGCGCATTTCGAAGGCAACATCCTTTCGAAGACAGGCATCACCCTGCGCACGGGTGCTTCCTTGAACGGCAGAGCATTGTCGCAGACGATGGTGGCGCTGGATGCTGCTACCGTGGTCAAGCCTGCTCCGTAAACGGGCAATGCTTACACCTTTTCGAGCAGTTTGAATCGTACCGCTCTGCCAAATTCGACTCAGTCTTTGGCAGAGCGGCGCTCCGAAAAAGGGGCGCCACCGGGAAGATCGCGTGTAACAAGCCCAAGGGGCCGAAACTCCTACATCCACCGCCCCGCATTAAACCCCAGCATCCGCCCACGCAACATCGCCCACACCGCCAGATCATAGTCCATTTTCTCCCCCTCCCAACGCGTGACCGCCGTGCGGGAATCAATCGCCAGACCAATCCCGTCATGCTCTCGCTCGATAGCCAAAGTTTCACTCGCTACATCCTCAGCCGCCGAAAATTGCGGGGCAAGCGCCGCGGGCAACACGCCGCCGCTTGGCGTTAGAAATTCGAACCGTTGCTCACCGCGCTTCACAATCTCGTAACCTTCCTGATGCAGCAGCCGATGGTGATGTCGACACAGCAGCACGAGATTCTCGAGCCTCGTCTCGCCGCCATCGCACCAGTGCTGCACATGGTGCGCGTCCACGTAGCGGGATTCGCAGCAACCCGGAAAGCGGCAACCGCGATCGCGAATCTGCAGAGCGCGTCGGATTGAAGGCGGAATGGCGCGGGTCTTGCGGCCGACATTCAGCACATTGCCGCTGGAGTCCTCCAGCACTGGGAGCAATGAAGCGTCGCAGCACAGGCGCTTGGCGGTGGCTGGTGACAGCGGCAGGTGGTGAGCGCCGCTCTCGATTGAGCAGTGCTGTTCATTGCCACGTTCGATGTGGATCACCACCTGATATTTGTCAGCAGACGACAGCGGCTGCAAGCCTTCTTCCATCGTGCTCATCGCCTGCTCGGCCAGCGCCAGCAACGCATCAACACGTTTCTGCGGAAACGTTTTCTCCGGGAGATTTGCAGCATCCTCATCCGCAACGACAGGTGGATTCTGTGCAGCAACCATCGCCTCCACGGCTTTCATGAAGACGGCGCCGTCTTCGGGTGTCATCCGGCCGCGCAGCACCAGCATCCCATCGTCGTCGAAGTAGCAGGTGAGTTCGCGCGCGTCGTACTGGCTCTCGGCACAACGGTCATCCGTCAGGCTTTCGGCGCGCCGATATTTTCGCACCAGTTGCTCGACGTGCTGCGCGGTGCCATGAAGCGCCACCTGCAGCAGCATCTGTTCATTTTCCGGCGTCGCGGAACGGGTCATGGCGCGCACTTTGGAGTAGCTGATCGTGCCGCAGCGGAACGCCTCGTCGATGGCGGGCAGTGTCGACAAACTCTTCGCGACGCGCACTTTTTCACGCGCAGCGCCAAGATCAATGCCGCAGTGGTAGTTCAACCAGTGCGCTGGCGATTTGATGCCGT
>JAUSMU010000179.1 GCA_030645995.1 Gammaproteobacteria bacterium
GAAATGGTCATGCCTGGCGATAACATTGCCATGACGATCAAACTGATTGCCCCGATTGCCATGGAAGAAGGGCTGCGTTTCGCCATCCGCGAGGGCGGTCGTACCGTCGGTGCGGGTGTCGTGGCTAAGATTATCGAGTAAGGTTGCTGGTCGTTGGTCAATGGACGGCGCCGCGGAAACGTGGCGTCGTCTCGTAGTCTCTGCTGTAGGGGTGTAGCTCAATTGGCAGAGCGGCGGTCTCCAAAACCGCAGGTTGGGGGTTCGATTCCCTCCTGGCCTGCCACTAATTTCAGTGTGCAGGGCCTATTCGAGTTTATGTCAGTCTGGAGAGTTGGCGCGCGAGTCATTTCTCTCAGGCAAACCTGAGTTTCTAAAACTATGTCCGAAAAAATCAGTGGTCAGGAAAATAAGCTGGATTGGCTTAAGTGGATTGCAGTAGCTGCAATAGTTGTAGTTGGGGTCTACGCCAATTCTTATTTTTCTACTGAATCTCTACTTTACAGAACTATTGGATTGCTAATTCTGGGTGCTGGTGCTGCCTGGCTTGCCGTTCAGACAGAGAAGGGCAATGCCTTCTTGGTGCTTTGTCTGGATGCCCGAGCAGAAATTCGAAAGGTCGTTTGGCCGACGCGCCAGGAAACAACACAAACCACCATGATCGTACTGCTAGTTGTGTTTGTCATAGCGCTTCTCCTTTGGTTGCTGGATTGGGGACTGAATGAAATTGTTTCTGGGATCATAGGGTAGGGGTTATCAGATGGCGAAGCGTTGGTATGTGGTTCACGCCTACTCGGGATTTGAGAAAAAAGTAATGCATGCTCTTAAGGAGCGAATTGCACTTTCTGGCATGGGCGACCTCTTTGGCGAAGTTTTGGTGCCAACCGAAGAAGTGTTGGAGATGCGAGCTGGTCAGAAGCGAAAGAGTGAGAGAAAGTTTTTCCCCGGTTATGTTCTCGTGGAAATGGAACTGAACGACGACACTTGGCACTTAGTGAAAGAGACCCCTCGAGTGATGGGCTTTATTGGGGGAAAGGCAGAAAAGCCTGCTCCAATCACAGCAAAAGAGGCCAACAAAATTCTGCAGCGCCTCGAGGATGGTCAGGACAAGCCTACTCACAAGATTATTTACGAACCGGGCGAGATGGTGCGTGTGATTGACGGGCCATTTAATGATTTTACTGGTGCCGTTGAGGAAGTTAACTATGAGAAGAGCCGATTGAGAGTAGCGGTTCTTATATTTGGCCGTTCGACACCTGTAGAACTTGAGTTTAGTCAGGTTGAGAAGAGTTAATTGGTTTAGCCACCATAATTATTGGTGTGTATAGATTTGGATATTGTGGACAAGGTGGTCGAAGAGAGTGCCGTTTTCGGAGTAGACGATTTGAAATTGGCGCATTTGCAATAGTCGTGACCAGGAGCTTTTGCCAGCACTGGCGCGCAGGGGAGCTTGGGGATCTGTCTGATAGATCGAATCCGAGTGATACAACCCATAAGGAGAAACTTTTATGGCAAAGAAAGTAACCGCGTATATCAAGCTGCAAGTTGCGGCAGGAAAGGCGAACCCAAGTCCGCCCGTAGGGCCTGCGCTCGGTCAGCGTGGCGTTAACATCATGGAGTTCTGCAAGGCATTTAACGCCGCCACTCAAGGTATCGAAGTGGGGCTTCCGATTCCTGTGGTTATTACGGTTTACGCAGACCGTAGCTTTACGTTCATCACCAAAACCCCTCCGGCCTCTGTGCTCATCCGCAAAGCGGTGGGTATCACTAAAGGCAGTGCGCGCCCAAATACCGAAAAGGTAGCAAAAATTTCTCGCGCACAACTGGAAGCAATTGCCAATCAAAAGATGCCGGATCTGACGGCTGCTAGCATGGACGCCGCTGTGCGTACCTTGGCTGGTAGCGCTAGAAGTGCCGGTATCGACGTTGAAGGGGTGTAGGAATTATGGCCAAATTGACCAAAAAGGATAAACTGATTAGTCAGAAATTGGATCGTGCCAAGAGCTACTCTGTGGGCGAAGCCGTTGCTCTCTTGACAGAATTTTCTTCGCCGAAGTTCAAAGAATCTATTGATGTTTCGGTGAACCTCGGTGTAGATCCTCGCAAGTCTGACCAAGTTGTTCGAGGCTCTACTCTACTTCCTCATGGCACAGGAAAAACGGTTCGAGTTGCAGTTTTTGCGCAAGGTGAAAACGCGAACAAAGCAAAAGATGCAGGTGCGGATATCGTTGGATTCGACGATTTGGCAGAAAGTATTGCTGCTGGCAACATGGATTTCGATGTTGTAATTGCCACTCCCGATGCAATGCGAGTAGTCGGGAAGCTTGGTCAGGTGCTTGGTCCTCGCGGACTGATGCCGAACCCAAAGGTTGGCACGGTGACTGCTGATGTAGCTACTGCTGTACGTAATGCCAAAGCTGGTCAGGTTCGTTACCGAACGGACAAGAAAGGTATCATTCATGGTGGAATAGGCAAAATAGGCTTTGATGCAGCTTCTGTTCAAGGCAATTTGGAGGCTCTGTTATCTGACCTGAAGCGTGCTAAACCTGCTTCATCCAAAGGCATATATGTTCAGAAAGTGGTTTTATCCTCCACGATGGGGCCAGGCATTCTGATTGACCAATCTTCTTTAAAGGCTTAAGGCAGCAATGCTGCAAAAGACTTTGGGGTTCTGCTGTCGACGTAAGTCAATAGCAGGGCCGTCAAAGACCGTAGGCGCGGTTGACGTAAAGTCAGGCGCTTAATATGTCCTACGCAGATGGTGTAACCCGGGCCAGTGCTTAAGCTGGAACCACTTCACCAGTTAAATGTCCTTTCGGGGTTGATTGAGTCAATCTCGAAAGGGTAAATAAATCCGGGTCGCGGCAACGTGACCTATGTCAGGAGTTAAACTAGTGGCTATAAGACTTGAAGACAAAAAGCAAATCGTCTCGGAAGTCAATGAAGCTGCTACTAGTGCTTTGTCTGCAGTGCTCGCGAATTATCGTGGTGTTACTGTTAGTGAACTGACTGAGCTTCGTAAAGTTGCGCGTCAAAATGGTGTGTATCTGCGAGTGGTGAGAAATACTCTTGCTAAGAAAGCAGTAGAAAACACCGATTTTGACTGCATAAAAGACGCTCTTTTTGGACCTACAATTCTTGCATTTTCTATGGAGGATCCTGGTGCCGCAGCGCGCGTGCTCAAGGGATTCGCCAAGGGGAACGACAAGTTTGAGATTAAGGCACTGTCTATTGGTGGCAAGTTACTCGGTGCTGACCAGATCGACGCATTGGCAAATCTACCGACCTACGATCAGGCGGTTTCTATGTTGATGAGTGTGATGCTTGGTCCGATAACGAAACTGGTAAGAACCTTCAACGAGGTTCCTACCAAGGTGACAAGAGCTGTTGCCGCAGTTCGCGACCAGAAGAAAGAAGCAGCGTAATTCTGATTTTACGTTTAACCGATTTTAAATTTACCTTGTAAAGTAGGAGATATGAGTCATGGCTCTGTCTAAAGATGATATTTTGAATGCTATTGCTGAAATGTCAGTAATGGATGTTGTACAACTGGTTGAAGCAATGGAACAGAAGTTCGGTGTTTCTGCCGCCGCTGCAGTAGCAGTTGCTGCTCCAGCAGCAAGCGAAGCAGCTGTTGTTGAAGAGAAGACTGAATTCGACCTTATTCTTAAAGCCGCAGGCGAGAAGAAAGTTAACGTGATCAAAGTTGTTCGCTCACTGACTGGTCTTGGCCTGAAAGAAGCTAAGGATCTGGTTGACGGCGCTCCCTCCACAGTCAAGGAAGCCATGAACAAAGCTGATTCAGAAGCTGCCAAGAAAGAACTGGAAGAAGCTGGCGCGACTGTTGAGCTTAAATAAGCGCGTTGCAATTGCGGTATGACACTGAAATCGGACAGGGGATATCTCTGTCCGATTTCAGTGCTTTCAGTTTTCAGCCAATAGCGTTTATAGAATGCAATTTCTTGTTAGATAAGATTATTCGGTGGCGGGGTTGTCCACGTTCAGTGTGGACTAAAGTTCAGACAAGTACTTCAACTCAGAGAGCTTTTTGGCACGTAGTGCAGAGCTGCTGAAAGGCGAGAGTCAGGTACACACTTGTTAGGAAAAACACTAATGGCCTATTCGTATACAGAAAAAAAACGTATCCGTAAAGACTTTGGTAAATTGCCAAGCGCAATGGATATTCCATATCTTTTGTCAACACAGATCGATTCTTTCCGTCAATTTACTCAAGCTGATTTACCTCCACAGGAGCGACTCGACCAAGGTCTGCACGCTGCGTTCAAGTCTGTATTCCCCATTGTCAGCTACTCTGGCAAAGCAATACTCGAATATGTCAGCTACGATCTTGGGAAGCCTGCATTTGATGTAAAGGAATGCCAACTCCGTGGCATCACCTATTCAGTTTCTCTTCGCGTTAGAGTGCGTCTGATTCTATTCGATAAAGAGTCGACTACTCAGACGATCAAGGACATTAAAGAGCAAGAAGTCTACATGGGTGAAATTCCCCTGATGACAGAGAGTGGCACGTTTGTCATTAATGGCACGGAGCGTGTTGTTGTATCACAGCTGCACCGGTCCCCGGGCGTATTTTTTGACCACGACAAGGGCAAAACCCACAGTTCTGGAAAACTTCTTTATTCCGCACGAATAATTCCTTATCGCGGTTCCTGGCTCGATTTTGAATTCGATCCTAAAGATATGGTGTTCGTTCGAATAGACAGACGTCGCAAGCTTCCCGCTACAGTGCTTCTGCGCGCACTGGATTACACCTCGCAGGACATTTTGGCGATGTTCTATGAGAATGACATGTATAGGATTATGGGAAAGGATGCGGAAATTGTTCTGCAACTTATCCCTTCCCGTCTGCGTGGAGAGGTAGTGAACTTCCCTATCGTGGATAAAAAGGGCGAGGTCATTGTTGAAGAGGGACGACGTATTACCGCCCGTCATATCCGTCAGATGGAAAAAGCCAAACTGACCGAGCTAAAAGTCACTCATGAGTTTCAATACGGTGAATCGTTGGCCAAGGACATCATCGATCCAGAAACGGGAGAGATTATTTATCAGTGCAACACGCTGATTACACATGACATGGTGAATGGCATCATAAAGGCCGGCATCAAAGAGTTTGAGACGATTTTCACAAATGATTTGGATTGTGGTCCATTCATTTCTGATACGTTGCGCGTCGATTCGACAACCACGCGTCTTGAGGCATTAGTTGAAATTTATCGAATGATGCGTCCTGGCGAGCCGCCCACGAAGGACTCTGCCGAAAATCTCTTCTCTAACCTTTTCTTCTCGTCAGAGCGTTATGATCTCTCTGCCGTGGGGCGGATGAAGTTTAACCGTCGACTTGGTCGTGTTGAGACTGTTGGATCTCCGGTGCTTAGTAATAGCGATATAGTCGAGGTAGTGAAGACTCTAGTCGCAATACGCAATGGTTTTGGTGTAGTGGATGATATTGACCATTTGGGCAATCGTCGTATTCGCTCTGTGGGAGAGATGGCTGAGAATCAATTCCGCGTTGGGTTGGTGCGTGTTGAAAGGGCGGTTAAGGAACGCCTGAGTATGGCAGACTCCGAGGGTCTTATGCCCCAGGATATGATCAATGCCAAGCCGGTTGCTGCGGCTATCAAGGAGTTTTTTGGCTCCAGCCAGCTTTCACAGTTTATGGATCAGAATAATCCTCTGTCGGAGGTTACCCACAAACGACGTGTTTCGGCGCTTGGACCAGGTGGTCTGACCAGAGAGCGTGCGGGCTTCGAAGTGCGCGATGTGCACCCGACTCACTATGGTCGAGTTTGTCCAATCGAAACGCCTGAAGGTCCGAATATCGGTCTGATCAACTCACTTGCGACCTATGCTCGTACCAATTCCTATGGATTTCTTGAAAGTCCATATCGAAAGGTGGCCAATAATAAGGTGACTAACGAAATTGATTTCTTGTCGGCGATCGACGAGAGCGAGTTCGTAATTGCGCAGGCAAGTGCGCTGTTGGACGAGAACGGTGGTTTTATTGAGAATTTGGTGACAGTGCGCCATAAGGGCGAGACCACCTTGATGCCTCGCGATCAGATTAACTACATGGACGTAGCACCGCAACAGATGGTGTCTGTAGCGGCCGCGCTGATTCCTTTCCTTGAGCATGATGACGCTAACCGCGCATTGATGGGTGCGAATATGCAGCGCCAGGCTGTTCCTACTCTGCGAGCTGAAAAGCCGCTTGTGGGGACTGGGTTAGAGCGCAATGTCGCTGGTGACTCAGGTGTTTGCGTAGTCGCTCAACATGGCGGTGTTATCGAGAGTGTCGATGCGTCTCGAATTATCGTGCGCGTACGGGACGAAGAGACACAGGCTGGCGAGGCCGGTGTCGACATATACAATCTCACGAAGTACACCCGATCCAACCAGAATACCTGCATCAATCAGCAGCCGTTGGTTAAACAAGGTGATGTGGTTGAACGCGGCGACATACTTGCTGACGGTCCATCTGTGGACATCGGCGAATTGGCCCTTGGCCAGAATATGCGTATCGCCTTTATGCCTTGGAATGGCTATAACTTCGAAGACTCGATTTTGATCTCGGAGCGCGTTGTGAAGGAAGACAGATTGACCACGATCCACATCCAGGAATTGACCTGTGTGGCGCGTGATACCAAGCTGGGCTCAGAAGAAATCACTGCTGACATCCCTAATGTTGGCGAAGGTGCGTTGAGCAAGTTGGACGAATCCGGTGTTGTGTACATCGGTGCGGAAGTCAGTGCCGGTGATATCTTGGTCGGTAAAGTGACACCTAAAGGTGAAACTCAGCTGACCCCGGAAGAAAAACTGTTGCGCGCAATTTTCGGAGAAAAAGCGTCTGATGTGAAGGATACCTCTCTGCGCGTGCCGACCAGTGTCAAAGGTACTGTTATCGACGTGCAGGTATTCACTCGTGATGGTCTTGAGAAAGATCAGCGTGCGCTGGAGATCGAGAGAGCGCAGCTTGGCAAAGTTCGCAAGGACATTAATGACGAATACAAGATTGTGGAAGGCGCAACCTTCCACCGCCTGCGCAGTGCGCTGCTTGGCAAGACCGTTGCTGGTGGTCCGGGCCTGAAGAAAGGGGCGGTGCTGAGTGCTGAGTTCCTGGACTCTCTGCCTCGTGACGATTGGTTCAAATTACGTCTGGTTGAGGAGGAGCTGAACAAGCAGCTGGAGAGGGCCGAAGCTCAGTTGAAGGAGCGTCGTATAGAGCTTGATGATCGTTTCGAAGATAAGAAGCGCAAGCTCACGCAAGGTGACGATCTGGCCCCCGGTGTTCTGAAAATCGTTAAGGTGTATCTGGCAATCAAGCGTCGCATTCAGCCTGGTGACAAGATGGCTGGTCGCCATGGGAACAAGGGTGTCATCTCCGTCATCATGCCTGTTGAAGACATGCCTTATGATGAGAGCGGTAACCCTGTTGATATCGTTCTGAACCCACTGGGCGTTCCTTCTCGTATGAACGTCGGACAAGTTCTGGAGACTCATTTGGGCGCTGCAGCTAAAGGATTGGGCGATCGCATCAATGTGATGCTGGAAGAGAAGCGTCAAGTTGCAGAAGTGCGCAAGTTGCTGGATCAGATCTACAACAGTGTTGGTACCAAGAAAGAAAATCTTGACCTTCTGAACGACAAAGAAATCATGGAACTGGCGCATAACCTGCGCTCAGGTGTGCCGATGGCGACACCCGTGTTCGATGGTGCCGATGAGTCTGAGATTAAAGAAATGCTCAAGCTGGCAGGGCTGGATGAGAGTGGTCAGGTTACTCTCTATGACGGTCGTACTGGTGAAGCGTTTGACCGCAAGGTGACGGTGGGCATTATGTATATGCTGAAGCTGAATCACCTGGTTGATGACAAGATGCATGCACGTTCAACTGGCTCTTACAGTTTGGTTACGCAGCAGCCTCTCGGCGGTAAGGCGCAGTTCGGTGGTCAGAGATTCGGGGAGATGGAAGTCTGGGCTCTGGAAGCTTATGGCGCCGCTTATACTCTGCAGGAAATGCTCACGGTCAAATCAGACGATGTGGCTGGTCGTACCAAGATGTACAAGAACATCGTGGATGGTGATCATCGCATGGAGCCAGGTATGCCTGAGTCGTTCAATGTGTTGTTGAAAGAAATCAGATCGCTCGCTATCGATATGGAGCTGGACGTTTCCACCAAGTGAAAGCGGCCCGCCGCCTGCGGCAGTGCTGCAGGCGGGCATCTGAAGCCTTGCAAGGTTTGTTTTAGTAACACAACGAATTAGTGATTTTATGAAACCTGTTGCCATTGTGCGTCAGGCGGAGGATATAGAATGAAAGACCTGCTAGGGTTGCTTAAATCCCAATCACAATCTGATGAGTTTGATTCAATTCGGATAGGGCTCGCCTCCCCGGAGATGATTCGGGCTTGGTCCTTTGGTGAAGTCAAGAAGCCGGAGACTATCAATTACCGCACTTTCAAGCCTGAACGCGATGGTCTGTTCTGTGCCAAAATTTTCGGACCAGTAAAAGACTATGAGTGCTTGTGTGGCAAGTACAAACGACTTAAGCACCGCGGAGTTATTTGCGAGAAGTGCGGTGTTGAAGTGGCTCTTTCAAAAGTCCGTCGTGAACGGATGGGGCATATTGAGCTGGCGAGTCCGGTTGCGCACATTTGGTTCCTGAAATCTCTTCCGTCCCGTATCGGTTTGCTGCTGGATATGACTCTGCGTGATATCGAGAGGATTCTTTATTTCGAATCATTCGTCGTGACTGATCCCGGCATGACCACGCTTGAGAAAGGACAGTTGCTTACTGATGAGCAGTATTACGAAGCCATGGAAGAGTTCAGTGATGAATTCGATGCCAAGATGGGGGCGGAAGCTGTTCAGCAATTGATGAAAGATATGGATGTGGACGGTGAAGTTGCACGTCTGCGCGAAGAGATACCGCAAACCAATTCTGAAACCAAGCTAAAGAAGCTTTCCAAGCGCCTGAAGCTGCTGGAGGCATTCTCCGAGTCGGGCAATAAACCCGAGTGGATGGTGCTGACAGTGCTGCCAGTGCTTCCGCCTGATCTGCGTCCACTGGTACCGCTGGATGGTGGACGTTTTGCGACATCGGATCTGAATGATCTCTATCGTCGCGTGATTAACCGTAATAACCGACTGAAGCGTCTGCTCGATCTGAATGCTCCCGACATCATCGTACGTAATGAAAAGCGTATGCTGCAGGAGGCAGTCGATGCCTTGTTGGATAACGGTCGCCGTGGTCGAGCCATTACTGGTTCCAACAAGCGTCCTCTCAAGTCATTGGCAGACATGATCAAAGGTAAGCAGGGTCGCTTCCGTCAGAACCTGCTCGGTAAGCGAGTGGACTATTCGGGGCGTTCAGTTATCGTGGTGGGGCCAACCCTGAAGTTGCATCAGTGCGGTCTTCCCAAGAAGATGGCGCTTGAGCTGTTCAAGCCATTTATTTTCGGGAAGTTGGAGCGCAGAGGACTCGCGACTACCATCAAGGCCGCTAAGAAAATGGTCGAGCGCGAGACAGCGGAGGTGTGGGATATCCTTGCCGACGTTATTCGCGAACATCCGGTGCTGTTGAATCGTGCACCTACTTTGCACCGCTTGGGTATTCAGGCCTTCGAACCAGTATTGATTGAAGGTAAAGCTATCCAGCTACATCCGCTGGTTTGTGCGGCTTATAACGCAGACTTCGACGGTGACCAGATGGCGGTTCACGTTCCGTTGACTCTGGAGGCACAGCTCGAAGCGCGTACCTTGATGATGTCCACCAACAACATCCTTGCCCCGGCAAGTGGTGAACCGATCATCGTGCCGTCCCAGGACGTGGTGCTCGGGCTGTATTACATGACGCGTGCGCGAGTGAATGCCAAAGGTGAAGGAATGATCTTCGCAGATGCGGCCGAAGTGCAGCGTGCGTATGAGACAGGACACGTTCATCTGCAGGCGCGTATCAAGGCTCGTATCAGCAGCTCGATCATCAACAGTGACGGTCAAAAAATCACTTCACGAGAAATGGTTGAGACTACTGTAGGCCGGGTGCTGTTGTTTAACATTGTTCCAGCTGGGCTGTCTTTCTCCATGGTCAACCAAAAAATGACCAAGAAGCAGATTTCTGGCATTTTGAATGCTTGCTATCGTTATGTCGGGCTGAAGGAGACTGTGATTTTTGCAGACCAGCTCATGTATACCGGTTACAAGTATTCGACCCGCTCCGGCTCGTCGATCGGTGTGAACGATTTTGTCATTCCAGTCGAGAAAGCGGCAATCATTGCGCAAGCTGACTCAGAAGTGGAGGAAATTGAGAACCAGTATGCCTCTGGTCTAGTGACTCAAGGCGAAAAGTACAACAAGGTCATCGATATCTGGTCACGTGCAAACGATCTGGTAGCGAAATCGATGATGGATGGACTTTCTACTGAACCTGTAATCAATAAGGAGGGTAAGGAAGAGCGTCAAGAATCCTTTAACTCTGTGTATATTTATGCCGATTCTGGTGCGCGAGGCTCTCCCGCACAGATACGTCAACTTGCCGGTATGCGAGGCCTGATGGCACGTCCTGACGGCTCCATCATTGAGACGCCAATTACGGCGAACTTCCGTGAAGGCTTGAGTGTCGTGCAGTACTTTACCTCCACTCATGGTGCTCGTAAGGGACTGGCTGACACGGCGTTGAAGACTGCTAACTCAGGTTACCTGACGCGTCGTTTGGTTGATATTTCGCAGGATCTGGTGATTACGGAGCATGACTGCGGAACTACAGATGGTTTGACAATGCGTCCGGTTATTGAAGGGGGCGACATTATTGCCCCTCTGGGAGACAGGGTGCTTGGTCGAGTGTTGACTCAAGATGTCGTAGACGACTCTACTGGTGAAGTCATCGTCGAGGCTGGCGTAATGGTGGACGAGCGTCTGGTAGAAAAGCTTGACGCGCTTGGTGTCGATGAGGTGCAGGTTCGTTCACCTATCACTTGCGAAACCCGTTTTGGTATTTGCAGGCTTTGCTATGGTCGTGATCTGGCCAGAGGGCACATCGCGAACGTTGGTGAGGCGATTGGGGTCATTGCAGCCCAGTCTATCGGTGAGCCAGGTACTCAGCTCACCATGCGTACGTTCCACATCGGCGGTGCCGCTTCGCGAGCTACTGCTGCGGACAACGTGCAGGTGAAGACCAAGGGCAGCGCGCAGTTGCATAACATGAAAACGGTAGAAAACATCCAGGGCGCATTGGTGGTAGTCTCGCGTTCCGGCGAATTGCTGGTCAGTGACGAGGGTGGCCGTGAACGCGAGAAGTACAAGCTTCCATATGGCGCCGTCATTACGCTGGGGAAAAATCTGAAAGTCGAAGCTGGCCAGATCGTTGCGACCTGGGACCCTCACACTCACCCGATTATTTCTGAAGTAGCTGGTAAAGTGGCATTTGCCAACATGGAAGAAGGCATCACTGTTCGGCGTCAGACAGACGAAGTGACGGGACTCTCCAGCCTCTCAGTCATCGACCCTGCGGAGCGTTCTTCAGCTGCGAAAGAGCTCCGTCCTGCCGTGACCTTGTTGGGTAGTGATGGTAAGGAGCTCTGTATACCCGGTACTAATGTGCCAGCACATTACTTCCTGCCGGCGAACGCGATCATTGCTATCCAAGATGGCGCCAACCTGAATATCGGTGATGTTATCGCCCGTATTCCTCAAGAGGGCTCCAAGACTCGCGACATTACCGGTGGTCTACCGCGTGTTGCGGACTTGTTTGAGGCACGCAAACCCAAAGAGCCCGCAATCCTCGCGGAGATATCTGGAACAGTGTCCTTCGGCAAGGAAACCAAAGGTAAGCGTCGCCTTATCATTACTCCGAAAGACGGAGTTAACCCCATCGACGGCAGTTCGTTCTATGAGGCGCTGATACCGAAGTGGCGGACCATGACGGTGTTCGAGGGCGAATATATAGAGAAAGGAGAAGTTGTGTCTGACGGCCCGCCCTCTCCACACGACATTTTGCGCCTCAAGGGTGTTGAGGCCTTGTCTGAATATATAGTTAACGAGGTGCAGGAAGTTTATCGACTCCAGGGTGTACGAATTAACGATAAGCACATCGAAGTAATTGTCAGGCAGATGCTGCGCAAGGTGGAAATTGCTGAAACTGGCGACTCCGGGTTCATCAAAGGTGAGCAGGTTACGCTCACTCAGGTCGCGGAGGAAAATGACAGAATGCGCGCTCAGGGCAAGGTGGAAGCTCGTTTCCACCGCATGTTGCTTGGTATTACCAAGGCATCTTTGGCTACCGAGTCGTTCATATCTGCCGCGTCTTTCCAAGAGACCACGCGAGTGCTGACTGAGGCTGCTGTTACTGGCAAGCGTGACTTCCTCCGTGGATTGAAGGAGAACGTAGTGGTAGGGCGATTGATCCCCGCAGGAACTGGTCTTGCGTATCACGAAGCGCGCAAGAAGCTACTTGCTGAAGCGGCCTCCACCGAAAGCACTTCAGTTAGCGCCAGTGATGTCGAAGCAGCCCTGACTGAGGCTTTGAAAAGCGGCGGTTGATGTAATAGAGCGGTAGCACCTGATAGTAAGAAGTTGACTAAGGAGTGCTGGGTCATTAAACTCTCGCATCCTTTATTCTGGGTAAAGGAGGAGCCTGCTATTTCGGTGGCAGGTTGCTCATGCCCTTGATGCGAGAGTACTAGCTCTCGTAGTACGAATATCTCTACATACTTTTGGGTTTCCGGAAGTCTCCGGAGGATTCTGGGTTGATTTCCTTCGCCTGTTGGTTGAGGGATTACTTAAATACAAAGCAAGTGTCGGCAGGAGTAATGAATGGCAACTATTAACCAGTTGGTCCGCAAACCAAGACAAAGCAGGGTCTCTAAGAGTGACGTGCCAGCTTTGCAGGGTTGCCCACAAAGAAGAGGTGTGTGTACCCGTGTCTATACCACGACACCTAAAAAGCCAAACTCAGCATTGCGTAAAGTTTGCCGTGTGCGTTTGACCAATGGCTACGAGGTTACTTCCTACATTGGTGGTGAAGGCCACAACCTGCAAGAGCACTCTGTGGTATTGATTCGCGGCGGTAGAGTGAAAGACCTTCCGGGTGTGCGCTATCACACAATTCGCGGTAGCCTGGATACGTCTGGTGTTTCTGATCGTAAGCAGGGCCGGTCCAAGTACGGTACTAAGCGACCGAAGTCCAAGTAATAAGTCCCGCCCGGAGCTTGATGGTTTCGGGTTCGTTGTACATGCAAAGTAAGGCTGAATGTCTGCAGCACACTCCGTGTTGCAGGGGATTTCAGATAACCTGAACCTATAGAGGTGAGCTATGCCAAGAAGACGCGAAGTAGCAAAGCGGGAAATTATTCCTGATGCTAAATATGGAAGTAAGATACTTGCCAAGTTTATGAATCACGTGATGGTCGATGGGAAAAAATCTGTTGCTGAGACCATTGTTTATGGTGCCCTTGAGGTTGTTAAAAAACATTCAAGTGATCCTCTCGAAGTTTTCGAAAAGGCACTGGATGCCATTGCTCCTATGGTTGAGGTGAAATCTCGACGTGTAGGTGGTGCGACTTACCAAGTTCCGGTTGAGGTGCGCGCCGAACGCCGTGCAGCGCTGGCAATGCGTTGGCTTGTAGAGCATTCTCGGAAGCGTGGAGAGAAATCCATGGCGCTTAGGCTTGCGGGTGAAATTTCTGATGCTGCGCAAGGCCGTGGTAGCGCTGTCAAGAAGCGTGAGGATGTGCACCGTATGGCTGAGGCCAACAGGGCGTTCTCGCACTACCGCTTCTAATATACTTCCGAAATCAAATCATTTAATTAATTGAAGGTACGATCGTGGCCAGAAAAACCCCTTTGAGCCGATATAGAAACATCGGAATTGTAGCTCACGTGGATGCGGGTAAGACCACAACCAGCGAGCGAGTGCTGTTCTATACCGGTGTCTCCCATAAGATTGGTGAGGTTCATGATGGCGCGGCGATCATGGACTGGATGGAGCAGGAGCAGGAGCGAGGTATTACGATTACGTCAGCTGCAGTGACATGTTTCTGGTCGGGCATGGGTAAGCAGTTTGAAGAGCATCGTATCAATATTATTGATACCCCTGGGCACGTGGATTTTACTATTGAAGTGGAACGCTCTTTGCGTGTGCTCGATGGTGCTGTAGTGGTGTTGTGTGGATCGTCAGGCGTGCAGCCCCAGACAGAGACCGTTTGGCGTCAAGCGAATCGCTATGAAGTCCCTCGTCTGATCTTTGTTAACAAGCTAGACCGTACAGGTGCGGATTTCCTGCGTGTAGTGAAGCAGGTGAAAGAGCGCTTGGGGGCTATTCCTGTTCCTATGCAACTTCCTATCGGCTCAGAGGATACCTTTAAAGGTGTCGTCGATCTGATCAAAATGAAAAGCATTATATGGAATGAGCAGGATCAAGGGACTACCTTTGAGTATCAGGATATTCCCGCAGATATGCAGTCTGACTGCGAAAAATGGCGTGAAAATCTCGTTGAAGCTGCTGCTGAAGCTAACGATGAATACATGGACAAATACCTCAACGGTGGAGAATTAACGCTTGAAGAGGTAGTGAGCGGTCTGCGCACGCGTACTCTTAAGGGTGAAATTGTACCAACATTCTGTGGTTCAGCCTTTAAAAACAAAGGCGTGCAGGCTGTGCTAGATGCCGTGATTCAGTACCTGCCAGCCCCTACTGAAGTAAAAGCTATCGAAGGTGTTCTTGAGGACGGTACTCAGGCAGTCAGAGAGGCTGATGACAATGCTCCGTTTGCAGCTCTTGCATTCAAGATTGCGACAGACCCTTACGTGGGTACTTTGACGTTTTTCCGTGTTTACTCAGGATTTCTGAACTCGGGTGATGCTGTCTACAATCCTGTAAAAAATAGGAAAGAACGTGTCGGTCGGATGGTGCAGATGCGCGCCAACAATAGAGACGAGATCAAGGAAGTGTATGCGGGAGATATTGCTGCAGCCATCGGTTTGAAAGACGTCACCACAGGTGAAACCCTTTGCCATCCAGATCACATCATTACCTTGGAAAAGATGGATTTCCCGGAGCCTGTAATTTCTGTAGCGGTAGAGCCGAAAACTAAAGCCGACCAAGAGAAAATGGGAATCGCACTGAGTAAACTTGCTCAAGAAGATCCATCATTCCGAGTTCAAACTGATGAAGAGTCTGGCCAGACAATTATTGCTGGTATGGGTGAGCTTCACCTGGATGTACTTGTTGACCGTATGCGTCGTGAGTTCGGTGTTGAGGCCAATATCGGTAAGCCACAGGTTGCTTATCGTGAAACGATCAAGAAGATGGTTGAAGTTGAAGGCAAGCACGTCAAGCAGTCGGGTGGCCGTGGTCAGTTCGGACATTGTTGGCTGCGTCTCGAGCCCTTGCCTGCCGACGAGGAATATCAGTTTATCAATGAAGTTGTGGGCGGCGTGATTCCCAGGGAATTTATTCCAGCTATTGACAAGGGGGTTCAGGAGCAGATGAAGAACGGTGTGCTTGCGGGATATCCTCTTCTCGCAATGAAAGTTACCGTGTTTGATGGCTCCTACCACGATGTTGACTCCAGTGAGATGGCATTTAAGATTGCTGGGTCCATGGCAATGAAGAAAGGGGCGCTTCTTGCTGACGCTGCTCTTTTGGAGCCGATAATGAAGGTGGAGGTCGTGACGCCCGAAGAAAATATGGGCGATGTCATGGGTGATCTCAATCGTCGACGTGGAACAGTGCAGGGTATGGACGACAGCCCTACCGGGCGGGTGATCAACGCGGAAGTGCCTCTGTCTGAGATGTTTGGTTATGCAACTGATTTGCGTTCTGCCACGCAGGGGCGAGCTACGTACACAATGGAGTTCCTGAAGTATGCTGAAGTGCCAAACAACATTGCAGAGAGCATTATTAGCAAGAATAAGGGTTGAACATGTTCAGTGGCGTGCTTGCAAGGGGCGCCCTAGCTCTTTTAATTGAAGCTTGAATGAGGTGATATTGTGGCTAAAGGTAAGTTTGAGAGAAAAAAGACACACGTGAATGTCGGTACGATCGGCCACGTAGACCATGGCAAGACGACGCTGACTGCGGCTCTGACGCGTGTGTGTGCCGAGACCTGGGGTGGAGAGATGCGAGCTTTCGATCAGATCGATAATGCTCCGGAAGAGAGAGAGCGTGGTATCACGATCAATACTTCCCACGTAGAGTACGACTCCTCAATTCGCCACTATGCGCACGTTGATTGTCCTGGTCACGCTGACTATGTAAAAAACATGATCACCGGTGCTGCGCAGATGGACGGCGCGATTCTGGTGGTGTCTGCCGCTGACGGTCCGATGCCGCAGACACGAGAGCATATCTTGTTGTCTCGTCAGGTCGGTGTTCCGTACATCGTTGTGTTCATGAACAAGGCAGACATGGTGGATGACGCCGAGCTGCTGGAGCTGGTTGAGATGGAGGTTCGTGAGCTTCTCGAGACTTATGACTTCCCAGGTGATGACACGCCGATCATTATCGGTTCTGCGCTTAAGG
>JAUSMU010000189.1 GCA_030645995.1 Gammaproteobacteria bacterium
AGGACAGCCCCTCGGGCACGGCGTTCAAGTCCGGCAGCTTCGCGCCCAAAGGCGGAGATTTGCGGCCATGGTCGCCCGCTGCGCTGAGCAGCTTCGGCGGCTTCGAGGGTGACAAAGATCTCGGCATCGAGCGCGAGGTGACGGGCGTGACTCTCCTGGTGGATGTGGAATTGAACGACCAGCTCTCGCTGCATTCGACTTCGGCCTATCGTGAGTTTGAATCCCTGGAGGTCTTCGACCCGGATGGCACCGGCGTGCCGATTCTCGTGTTCGCGGAGGATGCCCGTGGCGAGCAGGCGAGTCAGGATCTGCGTCTGAACTACGACAACGGCAACCGTCTGACTGCCTTCGCGGGCGTGTCGTACTTCGCCGAGGATGGTCGCACACGCATCCCAATGCTCACCTATATCCCTGCGGCGCTGGGGTTCTATTCCGGCGTGGTGAATGCGCCGGCCGAGAAGCCGGTGCTGCCGTTCAATCCGCTGGCGATGGTGTCCGAGGAGTTCACGCTCTACGGCGAGACCAGCTCCTATGATCTCTACGGCGACGCCACCTACGCGGTCACCGACCGCCTGGCCGTGAGCGCCGGGCTGCGGTGGAGCAACGACGACAAGGTCAGCGGCATTCGCGGCATCGTCAAGCACTCACCGCTGGGTGTCGGCCTCAACATCAACAACACGGCGGGCAAGGCGCGCATCAATGCCAGTGACGATTTCGACGGACAGAGCTGGCGCTTGATCAGCCGCTATGACGTGAACGCGGACCTGAACGTGTATGCCAGCTATGCGCGCGGCCGCCGTCCCGATGTGATCGATGCCAATTTCGATGCGACCTCGGCGAACGGTGTGGTGTTCACGCCGGTGGACGAGGAGCGCGTGGACTCCGTGGAGCTGGGGGCGAAGTATGCGCATCCGGACGGGCGCCTGACGGTGCATGGCGCGGTCTTTACCTTCGATTATGAGAACTTCCAGAGTGTGATCTCGGAGGCCAATGGCGACATCACCACCATCAATGCGGGCAACGCCGACTCCACGGGTTTCGAGCTGCAGTCCAGCTATCAGATCATGGAGAATCTCGGTGTCTTCGGCACGGCCTCGCAGAACAAGGCGCGTTTCGATAAGAGTGTGAATGGCCGCCCGCTGATCTTCGGCGGCAACCGCTTCCGTCTCAATCCGGACAACACGTTCTCGATCGGCGCCACGTATGCGGCTTCCGCACTGAGCGGCACGTTCACGGTGGTGCCGACCTACAGCTGGAAGTCTGAGGTGTTCTTCGACGACAACAACGATCGTCCGGAGCTGCAGGCCAGCGATCGTGTGCAGGACGAGCGCCAAGGCAGCCATGGCCTTCTGAACCTGATGGTCAACTATGTGCCGGACGCGGGCAATTATTCCGCGCAGTTCTTCGTGACCAACGCGCTGGACAAGGAGTACATCATCGATGCCGGCAACGTGGGCGACATCTTCGGCGCGCCGACCTTCATCGCCGGCGCCCCGCGCCTGCTGGGCGCGACGGTGAGGTACCAGTTCTGACCCCGAACCTCTGACCCTGCCTCTGACTATGTGGGAGCGGGCCTGCCCGCGATTGCTTTTGACTTGCACTAAAAGTCAATCGCGGGCAGGCTCGCTCCCACAATCAAATAACCAGCTCAGAGGAGATGCATGCCGGTCTTTCGAAGAATCAAATCTAGCAACCCAATGCATCCTGCCGTGATCAGAATACCCCCCAGCAGAGCAGGCCAGAAGCCTGCCCGCTGAATCAGCCAGGGAAAGACCAGAAACATCGGCAGTGTGGGCAGGACATACCAGAAGGTCAACCACGCATGGTTGGCAATCTTGGAGGTTGGTTGATTCTCGACATAAAGCCAGAGGAGAGTGAGGATTGTCACCAGTGGCAAGGCCGCCACCATGGCGCCGAGTTTGTCGCTGCGCTTGGCGAGCTCCGATATCAGCACGACCATTCCTGCTGTGATGAAGTATTTGGTCACAATCCAGCTCATCTTTCATCTCCTCATGTTCATGATTGCAGCGCCGCGCCAAGGCGTTCCCTGGCATGCGCCAGACGATACAGCACCGGCAACACCAGCAGGGTCAGCAGTGTGGAGGAGATGATACCTCCGATCACCACCGTCGCCAGTGGACGCTGAACTTCGGAGCCGATGCCGGTATTCAGTGCCATCGGCACAAAGCCCAGCGACGCCACCAGCGCGGTCATCAGCACGGGTCGCAGACGCCCCAGCGCGCCTTCGGTGATAGCGCTGTCCAGTGCATGCCCCTGCTGTCGCAGATCGCGAATGAACGAGAGCATCACCAGCCCGTTGAGCACCGCGACACCCGACAGCGCGATGAAGCCGACGCCTGCTGAAATCGACAGCGGAATGTCGCGCAATGCCAGCGCCAGCACGCCTCCGGTCAACGCCAGCGGCACCCCCGAGAAGATGATCGCGGCGTCGCGGAAGGAGCCCAGCGCCATCATCAGCAGGATGGCAATCAGCAGCAGTGTCACGGGCACGACGATCAACAGGCGCTGCGAGGCTGATTGCAGCTGCTCGAAGGTGCCACCGTACTCGACCCAGTAACCCGGTGGTATCTCGACACCGCGTTCCACAGCCTGCTGAACATCGCCGACGAAGGAGCCCAGATCGCGCCCGCGCACGTTGGCGGTGACCACCACCCGGCGCTTGCCGTTCTCCCGGTAGACCTGATTGTAGCCACTGCCGACGCTGATCTCTGCGACTTCGCCCAGCGGTATGTAGCTGCCATCGGGCAGCGCTACTGGCAGGTAATAGTAGCCATCCGGGTCGCTGCGCAGAGTCTCAGGCAGACGCACGACGATGTCGGAGCGCCGGTCGCCCTCGTAGAACTGTCCGGCCACTGCGCCCCCCAATGCCATCGCCACGGTGTCCTGTAGCTGCGTGATGCTGAGGCCCAGCCGTGCCAGCACTTTGCGGCGCGGTGTCATTGTCATCACCGGCAGTCCAGTGGCCTGCTCAACAGCAACGTCTGCCGCGCCCTCGATGCCGGTGATCACGCCCTCGATCTGCGCGCCGATGGCGATCAACTGATCGAAGTCATCGCCGAAGACCTGAATAGCCAGCTCACTGCGCACCCCGGCGATCAGCTCGTTGAAGCGCATCTGAATGGGCTGCAGAAACTCGTAGCGGTTGCCCGGCACCGGTGTCACCAGCGCTTCCAGTTCTGCCACGATCTGCGCTTTTGGCTTGCTCGGGTCGGGCCACAATTCGCGTTCCTTCATGATGATGAAAGTGTCCGCCACGCTCGGCGGCATCGGATCGGTCGCGACCTCGGCACTGCCGATCTTCGAGAATACCCGTTCCACCTCCGGCATTTTTCTCACCTCTTCTTCGAGCTGCAGTTGCAGGACGATGGCCTGCTCCAGCGAGGTGCCGGGAATCCTCAGCGCGTGCATGGCAATGTCGCCTTCATCCAGATTCGGAATGAACTCCGTCCCCATGCGGGTAGCGAGTGAGGCGCAATAACCCACCAGCGCAACGGCCAGTGCCAGCACGACCCAGCGCAGGCGCAACGACAATTGCAGCGCGGGCCGATAGAGAGTGCGGGCGGCGGACATGACGGGGTTGTGCTTCTCAACCACGGGCTTGCTGAACAGCATCGCGACACAGGCAGGCACGAAGGTGATGGACAGCAGCATGCCGCTGAGCAGTGCGATGACGACGGTGATCGCCATGGGGTGGAACATCTTTCCCTCCACGCCTTCCAGCGCAAAGATGGGGATGTACACCGCCGTGATGATGAACACGCCGAACAGCGCGGGCCGGATGACCTCGCGAGTGGCAGAGGACACCACCTCCAGACGCCGCTGCAGCTCTAGCTTGCCGTTCGTGCTGGCAGCGCTGGCCTCGCTGAGGCGCCGCAGGCAGTTCTCCACGATGATGACGCTGCCGTCGATGATGAGGCCGAAGTCGAGTGCTCCCAGGCTCATCAGGTTGGCGCTGACCCGGCTCTGCACCATGCCGGTGATCGTCATCAGCATGGCGATGGGGATGACAGCGGCGGTCAGCAGGGCGGCGCGCACATTGCCCAGCAGCAGGAACAACACCGCGACTACCAGCAGAGCACCCTCCAGCAGGTTCTTCTCCACGGTCTGCAGCGTCTTGTCTACGAGGGTGGTGCGGTTGTAGACGGCGGTGGCGCTGATGCCGGGTGGCAGGCTGGCCTGAATCTCCTCCAGATGGGCCGCTGTATTGGATGCCACCTCGCGGCTGTTCTCGCCGATCAGCATGAACACAGTGCTCATCACCACTTCGTGACCATCCTGTGTGGCGGCCCCCGAGCGCAGTTCCTCACCGACCTCAACTGTCGCCACATCCCGTACCCGCACTGGCACGCTGTCGCGCTGGGCGATCACGATGTTGCGCAAGTCCTCCAGCGTCTCGGCCTGGCCGGGCATGCGCATCAGCAATTGTGAACCATTGCGTTCGATGAACCCGGTGCCGCGATTGCTGTTGTCCCGCTGCAGGGCATCGAACAAGTCGCTGCTGTCCAAGCCAAAGCTAAGCAGTCTGGCCGGTTCGGGTGCGACGAGAATTTCTTTCTTGAATCCCCCGATGGGATTGACCTCAACCACGCCGGGCACCCGCAGCAACTGCGGACGGATGATCCAGTCATGTACGGTGCGCAGATCGGTGGGCGTGACGGGTGAGCCGTCGGCGTTCACCGCACCCGGCTCGGCGTCCACGGTGAACATGAAGATTTCGCCCAGTCCGGTGGCGATGGGGCCAAGCGCTGGCTCCAGTCCTGCGGGCAGATCACCTCGTGCAGCTGTGAGGCGTTCACTGACCTGCTGCCGCGCGAAATAGATGTCGGTACCTTCCTCGAACACGGCGGTGACCTGCGACAGTCCATAACGCGACACGGAACGGGTGTGGTCGAGGTCAGGCATGCCACTCATCGCGGTTTCCAGCGGAAAGGAAATGCGCTGTTCTGCTTCCAGCGGCGTATAGCCCGGCGCCGGGGTGTTCACCGACACCTGCACGTTGGTGATGTCCGGCACGGCGTCGATGGGCAGGCGATTGAAGTTCCAGACTCCCAGCCCCATCAGCACCAGCACCAGCACGATCACCAGACCACGGCGGGCGAGCGCCAAATTGATTATTGATTCCAGCATGATAGTTCCTTGCCCCTTCAGTGATCGTGAGACGCGCCGGATTTTTCAACATCGGCCTTGAGGATGTAGCTGTTCTCGGTGACATAGGTAGTGCCCGGATTCAGTCCGCCCAGCACCTCCACCCACTCGTCGGACTGGCGGCCGAGCTCCAGCATGCGCACCTCGTATTCGTCGCCAATCTGCGCATAGACCACCGTGAAATCGCGGAAGGATTGCAGCCCTTCCCGGCGCACCGCCAGTGGCACTTCGTACTCGGCGACTTTGATCTGGCCGCTGACCCAGGTGCCGGGCAACAGGCGCCCGTCCGGGTTGTCCAGCACCACTCTTGCTGTCACCGCCTGATTCGCGCCTGTGGCGGGCAGGAACATGGCGATGGTGCCCGGTAGCGGCTCCTCCGAGCGTGCTGTGCTGATCTGCACCGGGGCACCGATGCTGATGCGGGCAATGTCTGCGGGGAACACGGCGAGATCGACCCAGACGGTCGAGGTATCCGTGATCGTGAACAGTTCGCGGCCAGCAGTCTGCTCACCCGGCCCGGCCCGACGCTCGGTGATGATGCCGTTGATGGGTGCGGCGATGGTGTAGGGCGTCAGACTCTGATTGCTCTCGATCTGCGCCAGCCGGTCACCGGCGTTGACGCGCTGCCCGATGGAGCCGGACACCGATTCGATGCGGCCTTCAAAGCGCGCGCTGACATGGCCGACGCGCTCCGTATTGGCGGTGATCTGCCCATATACGGGAATGCGCTCTTCGATCACGGCGGGCCCGGCAACTGCGGTGGCGATCCCGAGCGCGTCACGTACCGCTGGCTCGATCATGGTGCGGCCTTCGAAGCTGTCGTATTGCCACTCGTGGGTCTGGCCGTTGTAACGGGCAGTGATGCCAACAGTGAATGAGTGCGGCTCATGGATCACGCTGTCACCCCGCAGGAACTCGCCCTGCGGGGTGAAGCCGATCTCGTCTTCGGCGCCCAGCCTTGTCAGCCGGACACTCAGATCGACGGCGGCGGGATCGATGGGATTGCCGTCACTGCTTGCCCAGGCGCGGTACTCCGGCGGGACGCCGGTTTCGAAGATCGCCAGTTCCAGCTGAAACCCCTCGTTGCGAAGCAGGCGGCCGTTGTTGGGGCCGCGCTCGTCACTGACGGTTTCTGGGTGGTCTTCGGTAGCGGTGGCTGACAGGTTTGCGGGTTCACCGCAAGCGCTGAGTATCAGACTCAGCACGCCAAGCGCGACGAAACGGAAAAGTATTACGTGCGTGTTCATGGTCAACCTCTTGGAGAAGTTCATAGAGAAATTCGTGGAGACGTTCATCGTGACCTTCATGGTGCTCTTCATGGTGATGGAGGCAGCTGCGCCAGGCGTACGCCGGTCAACCGTTCAATTTCGATCATTTTCAGGTGTGCCTGCACGCTGGTTTCGGCCAGCTCGCTGCGGGCGTCGAGCAGTTCTTCCTGCACCTTGAGGCGTTCCAGATAGCTGCCCGTGCCCAGGTCGTAGGCGCGGTGGATTTCCGCCAGCGCCGTCTCGAAGCGCGGGATGACCTCGTTGCGCAGCGTCTCGGCGCGGTGAATGTTGTGCTGCAGTTCCAGATAGATCACCAGCAGGCTGGTCTGGATGCGAATGCGGGTCGCCTCGGCCAGCGCACCAGTCTGTTCGAGGTTGGCGCGGGCCTCGTCGATGCGGCCCTGGTTCTGATTGCCCCGGTTCAGGGGAATCGTCACGCCAGCCACGAAGCCGGTGTCGCTGCTGCTCTGGATGCGGCGCAGGCCGGCGTTGAAGCGCCACAGGGAATTGCGCTGCGCCTGCTCCAGCTGCAGCACCGATTCCTGCAGGCGTGTCTGGGACAGGAAGCGGCTCAGGTCCGGATTCTGCTCGATGCGGGCCAACAGTGTTTCGTAGGGTTCGATTACCGGCAGGCGCTGCGGGTCGCCTTCCACTCGCTCGAACTGCGGGGACAGATCGCCCCACTGGGCCGCGATGCGGTGGTAGTCGGCGACGAGTTCATGCTCGAAATCCTCCCGGTACAGTTCGCGCTTTGCCAGCTCGGCCTCGGCCTGCGCCAACTCCGAGGTCATGGCTGTCCCGGCGTCGACCCGCTGCCGGATGGCGGCAATGTTCTCAGTTGCCAGCTGCACCGCGCTGTCGGCCAGCTCACGTCGCTGTTGATCCGCCAGCGCATGGGTGTAGAGGCGCGCAGTCTGTGCCGCCGCATCCAGGCGCATGACCTGCGCTTCGGCCGCCAGTGTCAGCGAGCCCATGCGGGCGGCATCAATACGACGCTGGCGCAGATCACCTTCTAGCACCCAGGCAATCGACACCGTAGTTTGTGAGCCGGACAGCCCACGTGCCACGCCGGTGCCGAGGACATCCTCCACGGCGACATTGAGCTCGGGTTTGGGTACCAGACCCGCCTGCAGAATCCGCCCGTCCTGGGCGCGCAGGGCATAGCCGAAGGCCTGCAGGTCGGGGTTGCGCGTGATGGTCTCGGTAATGGCATCTTCCAGCGTCAGGCTTTCGGCGGCATGGACGACATTGCCTGTCAGCAGCGCGGCGCAAAGCAGGCCAGTCAGGCGCAGATGTTGGCACCATGTGGGGATACGTGCATTCGTTTTCATTGGAAAGGTTCCATCAAAAAATCACAGCAGGCCGTCGTGCGGGAATCACGGAACGATTCTCACGAACACAAACGACGTGCGTTGGTTGTCCGGCGTGTGCAGGACTCAAAAAAAAGACGGACTGATGCTGGGGAGGTTAGCGATTGGGCGGTGGGACGGGGGGAGAGTAGGTCTGGTTCTGGTGAAGTAACTGGTAGCTGGCCGATGCCTGGCCGCCTTGAGGCTGGAGGTTAATGCTGATGGTCTGCGGCAGGTCCATGTTCAGGTGAATATGCACGCCGTGTTCATGATGGGGTTCGTTTTCGTCATGCTGGTTGGAATCCATGACGTTGCCGGTGACGACCTGATGATCGCGGTGGTCACTATGATGATCATCGTGATGTGCATGGTGATGCAGGTTTTCGTGATTGACGGCTTGCCCGTAGGGGTGCTCCTCGTCCGGCATTTCTGCAGCAGTCATGCTTCCGAACATCACGGAGTGATTCAGAATCAGCAGCAGGGCGATGAAGACTTTCAGGGGCACAGGGTTGATCTCGTTCGGGGTGGCGGTTTTCACGATAGCTGGGGCGACTGTAGCACCGGGCTGTTGCGGGGGTCAACGTGATGGCAGCTTTTGGGATGCGCAGCTAAACTGACATCATTCGTTCCATCGCGGGGGCAATATGAAAAAGAGAACCGTTACTGAAGTGAGTAGAAGCGCCAAACCTGCTGCTGGTATTGCTCCTGTCGCCGTCGATCTGCCTGCCTGGAGACACCGTAAAGTACAACCGCTTGAGCTCAAGGACGTCTCGGCGAGCGGCTTGATTATGGAAGAGCGCAAGGACGGGAGATGAGCAAGCAATCTATAGAACAAGCACAAGACGCCGACCTTCAGTTGTCAGGTGCAGCATTTGTTGAAAATCGCAAAGCTTGATTGGCCCCCAGAATTGTCTTTACCCGAACGTTTCTGGGCTGCTATTCTTGTACTCACGTTGTGACCACGAAAATGCTTGGGAATTATGAAAACATCAGTGAACAAGGAAATCGCAGGGCGTCGAGTCAATTTGCGGGTTACCGAAGAACTATGTGACCTGATTGATGCGGGTGCTCGCGCTATGCGAAAGGACCGCACGTCGTTCATGCTGGAGGCGGCGCGCGAAAAAGCCATGCAGGCGCTGCTGGAGCAGCGGGTATTCGAATTGAGCGAGGCAGGATACGAGCAGGTGCGTGAACTTTTCGCGCAGCGCCTAAGCGATAATCCGCGCAGTGCCGAGTTGATGGCAAGGAGGCCACAATGGCAATCAGAGCCCCGGAGCGGCTGACGCTTGACCATGATCTTAGCGCCTTCGACAGCGGAGAGCCCAGTCTTGATCAATGGCTGCGCGAACAGGCGCTTGCCAGTGCCCGCACCGCCAGCACCTATGTGATTACGGACCAAGTTGTTACAAAGCAGTCCAATGCCGTAATTGGTTACTACTGCCTCAGCTCGGGCGCGCTCTTACGTCGCCAGCTGCCAGGCTCCGCCCGCGAACGACACGGTCTGCCGAATCCCATTCCCGTGATCCTGCTTGGGCGCCTCGCCGTCGATCTGCGCTGGCAGGGCAGAGGACTGGGTGCCGATCTCTTGCAGGACGCCTTGATTCGCGCCATGGATACTTCGTCCAGAGTGGCCGCCTACGGTCTGCTTGTGCATGCACTAGGTGACAGCAGCGCAGCTTTCTATCAGCGTTGGGGGTTTGTGCCTTGTCGCGATTACCCGCTGACGTTGATGTTACCGCTCAATCCATGAGCAGCAGAGCTGGCAGTTCAAATCGATCCACGTTCAACCACATACCGGACAGGCAATACGATGATCAACTCAACAAGACTCACCCCCTTCCACCTCGCTATCCAGGTTCGCAATCTGGAGGAGGCGCGCGATTTCTACGGCACCAAGATGGGCCTGCCCGAAGGCAGAAGCTCCGACCACTGGATCGACTTCGATCTGCTGGGGCATCAGCTGGTGGTGCATGTGAACCCCGCGCTGGGGCCGCACGGCAAGGTCACTCAGATTGGCAATCATGTCGACGGCCACGGCGTGCCGGTGCCACATTTCGGGGTGGTGCTGGAGATGGCGCAGTGGGAGGCGTTTGCGGAGCAGGTGAAGACCTTCGTGCCGGAGTTTCTGATCGAGCCGTATATCCGCTTCAAAGGCCAGCCGGGCGAGCAGGCAACGATGTTCTTTCTGGACCCGTCAGGCAATGCGCTGGAGTTCAAGGCGTTCAAGGACATCGAGAAGAGCCTGTTCGCGAAATGAACCTGTGGGAGCGAGCCTGCTCGCGATTGGCTTTGAGAGTAGGTCAAAAGCTATCGCGAGCAGGCTCGCTCCCACAGATGGGGGACGTCAGTAGACCTCAAAAAGCCCCGCCGCGCCCATGCCGCCGCCCACACACATCGTGCAGATGACGTACTTCGCGCCTCGGCGCTTGCCCTCGATCAGGGCGTGGCCGACCATGCGGGCGCCGCTCATGCCGTAGGGGTGGCCGATGGAGATGGCGCCGCCGTTGACGTTCAGCAGTTCGTTGGGAATGCCCAGGCGGTCGCGGCAGTACATCACCTGCACGGCGAAGGCCTCGTTCAGCTCCCACAGTCCTATGTCGTCCATGGTCAGGCCGAAACGCTTGAGCAGCTTGGGCAATGCGAACACGGGGCCGATGCCCATCTCGTCCGGCGCGCATCCGGCTACTGCGATACCTCGATAGGCGCCGAGCGGTTGCAGACCGCGCTGTTCGGCGAGCTTGCTGTCCATCAGCACCGCCGCACTGGCACCGTCGGAGAGCTGGCTGGCGTTGCCCGCCGTGATGCAGCCGCCTTCGATGACGGGCTTGAGCGAGTTGAGGCCCGCCAGCGTCGTGTCGGCGCGGTTGCCCTCGTCACGGGTCAGCAGCACGCGTTCCTGCGTCTCCTCTTTGGTGTCCTTGTTGACGACGATCTTGACGGAGGCCATGGGCACGATCTCGGCGTCGAACTTCCCGGCGGCCTGCGCGGCGGCGGTGCGCTGCTGGCTCTGCAGGCTGTATTCGTCCTGCGCTTCGCGGGTGATGCCATAGCGTCTGGCGACGATCTCGGCAGTCTGCAGCATCGGCATGTAGGCGTGCGGTGAGCGGGCGATGACGTTTTGGTCGACAGCCCGGAAGTTGTTGCGGTACTCGTTTTGTACCAGCGAGATCGATTCGAGCCCGGCGCCAATGACGATGGGCATGTGGTCGATGATGATCTGCTTGGCGGCGGTGGCGATGGCCATCATGCCGGAGGCGCATTGGCGGTCCATGCTCATCCCCGCGACGGTATCCGGCAGGCCGGCCGCGAGGGCGGCGAGGCGACCGATGTTGGCGCCAGTCGTGCCCTGCTGCATGGCGCAGCCCATGACGACGTCATCGACCTCGTCCGGGCTGATGCCCGCCTTGTGCAGCGCCGCCGTGATGACGTGGCCGCCCAGCGTGGGGGCTTCGGTGTTGTTGAACGCGCCGCGATAGGCCTTGCCGATCGGTGTGCGCGCGGTGGCGACGATGACTGCTTCTTTCATACGGGCTCCCTTTTCAATGGATTTCAATGGCCCGGAGTGTAACCGAATGTCCAATCCTTGCCTATTCGAACG